>NZ_JAESIH010000100.1 GCF_016756745.1 Aminivibrio sp. | reverse complement strand
ATCGAATGTTTCGAACATCCTGGACAAAGGCTGCTTGTCGGCGAGATTTTGGAGAAGCAACGGAAAATCTACGAGGCTATGGATGTCCAACCTCCAGCCTCGTTATGAGTAGGCGGGAATCCAGGTTACAAAGAAACGCTCCTGAAAAGAGCCCGGGAAGCCTGCGTGGGTCTTTCCTCGTCTCTTGAGGGACTTGTCGGACAATCCGACGTGGTCGTGGTGGCGGTTCCTGCGAAGTATACCGAGGAGACGCTCAGGCAGATTATTTGTTTCATCAGGCGGGGTATGCTTGTGGTGGACGTGACAACAGCTCTTCCTGACATAAAAGAACGGCTGGAGCAGGCCTTTTCTGCGGGAGGAGCATATTATGTTGATTCTGCCATGCTCGGTCCTCTTCCGGTGTATGCTCACAAAGTTCCCATGCTTGCTTCGGGAAGCGGGGCAGAGAAATGGCACGATTTGATGACCCCGTTTCACATGTCGGTCACCGTGGTGGAGGGCAACGCTGGAAACGCTTCCAGGATCAAGCTTGTAAGAAGCGTCTTCATGAAAGGCCTCGAGGCTCTGTTGGCCGAGACCTTTGTTTTTGCTCACCGGTGCGGAATTGAATCTGTAATACTGGATTCTATTTCGGAAACGATGAATAAAACCTCCTTCCAGAATACAGCCCGGCGTTTACTCTGTGCCGACGTAATCCATTCCGAACGCCGTTCCTTTGAAGTTGGCGAAGCCATTGCCCTGATGAAGGAGATCGGCCTTGAATCACCTGTCAGCGAGGGGGTACGGAGGCGGCTTGAACTCACGACGCACCTCGGGGTTGCCGAAAAGCTCGGCGGAATACCACCGGAATCTCTGGAGGAAGTGTTTGTGATCTGGGATGAGCATAATTACAGGTGATATCGGCTTTTCGCTTTTCTGGTTGTGCGTGTCCCGGGGAGACGGCAGTTCTGCTCTTTTTTTCCGGGTCATGAAAAGGAACTGATTTCCGATTTTTTCCAAAGGAGGACATTTCACCATGTCTGTAGGTTTTCGAGTGTATCTGAAGAGGATTTTGCCCCCCAAAGAGCTTGTGGAAGCCTTCCGGTTTATCCCTGCCTCCAACATTTCCGATTGTATGGGGCGGTTGAGCGGAATGGGTTCGGAAATTCGTTTGATGACGAGGCCGACCGAGGGCAACATGGTAGGAACTGCCCTGACGGTAAAGGCCCGGCCCGGTGATAATTTGCTCCTTCATAAAGCCCTGAACATGGTCATGCCCGGGGACATTGTTGTTCTTTCCAACGAGGGAGACCGTTCACAATCCCTTATGGGAGCGATAATGGCCACCTTTGCAAAGTCCCGCGGTGTTGCCGGCTTCGTACTTGATGGTCCTATTCGGGATATCGGCTACATTTATGATCTGGGCGTCCCGGTTTATGCTGCTGGAACAACCCCCGCAGGGCCTTGGAAAGAAGGGCCGGGAGAAATCAATGTTCCGGTATCTTGCGGAGGAAATGTAATTAACCCTGGAGACATCATTGTCGGTGACCTGGACGGAGTGATAGTGATACCCCGGGAAGATGCGCCGTCACTTCTGGAATCGGTACGGTCGTTCAAGGAAAATGATGAGAAAAAACTCGAGGCCGCGGAGAAAGGAACAGCTAAAAGAGACTGGGTGGATAAATCGCTCCTGGAAAAGGGCTGTGAAATAATTGATGATATTTGCAGGTAGCAGGTGACTGGACCAGATTCTGCCTGACCCTCTGCTCATGATTTCGAGATTCCGAAAATCGTGAGCAGAGGCGTTTTTTCTCTCCCGAACAGGTCCCCGGAGGAACCTCTTTTTTTTCGAGGCTGAAAGCTGCCTGGGTTTGTTCGCATATCCTTTTTTCCCGTTAATGCATGCCGCTTTTTTTCGCACTTGAAGGGGGGAACCCGGTGCAGTACCGGGAATAGGGGAATAAACTAAATTTGTCGTTCAAATGAAAGGGAAATTGCAAAGATATTTGGTTTGTGATATTCTGTTTTCATTCGTGCCGGTTGGGGGAGAACTGCTATGCAGGAATTTAAAGAGAAAATCCGTTTTTTTTTAAGAAGAAGCAAGACTTCCAAGGCCAAAAGAACGGTCGCCAACTTTTTTGTCAGTTCTCCCGAGGAAGCCGCTTTCCTGAACCTGGGGGAACTTGCGGAACGTATCGGTGTCAGCCCGGCGACGATAAGCAGGACTTCCGTCGAGATGGGGTTCAGCGGGTATCCGGATCTTCAGGAGCAGATACGCTCAAAGTTGAAAATAGGCATAACCCCTGTTGAACGGCTTAAAGAAACTCCGGCCGACGAAAGCACCCCGATCTGGACACGTTCCATTATGAGGGACCAGGAATCTCTCAACGCCCTG
The DNA here is from genome assembly GCF_016756745.1 of Aminivibrio sp. Classification (NCBI taxonomy): domain Bacteria; kingdom Thermotogati; phylum Synergistota; class Synergistia; order Synergistales; family Aminobacteriaceae; genus Aminivibrio; species Aminivibrio sp. The sequence continues at coordinate 889 of NZ_JAESIH010000100.1, read as the reverse complement.
CTGTCCATGAATTCCGGGGAAAAATTCCAGAAGGCCGTTGAGTTGTTTGCGTCTGCCCCCAATGTGTATTCCCTGGCTCTCCGCAGTTCCTATCCCCTCACTTTTTTCTTCAACCTGCTGCTGTTCCAGATCCGCCCGAATGTGCACCATATTTCCATCGATGACGGGCAGCTGACGGAAAGCGTTTTTGACATCGGGCGGAACGATGTTCTGTTTGTTGTTTCCCTTCCGAGATACACGAAGTTTGTCCTTGAAGTGACGGAGAAGATCCGGAGAACCGGCTGCCGGGTGGTTTCAATCACGGACAGTGAATTGTCCCCCCTGGCGATCGCCTCCGATATCGCTTTTTTCTGCAGGTATGAATCCGTGAGTTTCTTTAACTCGAATATTGCGGCGGAGGCGATAATAAATGCCCTTCTTTCCGGAGTTCTTCAGCACCTGGGACAGGATGGGGTACAACGCCTCGAAAAGCACAGCAACGCCATGAAAGAATGGTCGTCACGGTTTTCTCTGGGAGTGCAGGGGTATCTTCACGACCAGTGACCTTGATTCCCTATTGAACGAGTTCTTTGCGGTTCATTGATTTTTGGACATAGCCGTCGTGAAAGGAGTGATCGGCAGAAAAGAAAGCGGAGGCAGTTGGAGGGGATGAAACAGAAATCCGGAAGGCCGTTTTTTCTCGAAAGCAATGCAGGACCTTTGAAGAATCACACTTTTTGGGGGAGGTAAGGCATGATGAAAAAAATGACCGGTTTGATGATGCTCCTGTGCGCTTCTTTTCTGATCTTCTCTTCTGTGCCAAGTTACGCCGAGTGGCCGGCGGATCAGCATATAACAATGATCGTTGCCTATTCGCCGGGCGGCTCAACGGATATCATGGCCAGGCTTG
>NZ_JAESIH010000099.1 GCF_016756745.1 Aminivibrio sp. | reverse complement strand
CCCACTGGAAACGCCGCCGGAATTCCGGTTCGTATCAAACAATCGTATTTTTCAGCGGATAAGACCGTTCTACCCCGTAACCGTTCATTTCAGCGTCTCGTATTTCGACCAGAAGCTTTTCTTGCGGCCGTGCTGAAAATAAAGCCGTTCCGTGAATGTTTCATGGTCTTGCAAGTCTTGCCAGTCCGGAACGGCAGCCGAAAGAGCGTCAAGCTTCCTCAGGTATCGGGCGCCGTGGGAATAGGCTTTTGCGCAGGCCCGGTCCAGGATGGAGGAGAGCAGGCTCCGGTAGATCAGGCTGGCGGCAAGACTCCGCCCTTTTGATTCCATCTGTTCCGCCAAAGGAGGCAGCCTATCGTACTCTCTTCCGTCCAGCTGTTCCGAGTTTCTGACAATGTAGTCGGCTGCCTCGCTGATCTTCCCCGACGCAAGAAGAAACTCCGCATCAGACACCCGGAAGGAAGTGTCCTCAAGAATCCTTGCAGTTTCCTGATCTATAATTTCGTCCTGTTTTTCTTTCCCCAGAACGTCCAGAAGGGCCTGGAGCCTTTCGGTGCAGCGGAAATCTCGAAATTTCCGGTACAGAAGCTCGATAAGTTTTTCCCTGTCACCCTGCCGGCGGTAGATTTCAAGAAGCAGGCTGTCTCTTTCGTCCGCAAGGAAATTGTCTCCCTCCGGAATCTTTTTTATCCAGAAATGGGCTTTTTCGACGTCGCCAGCAGCCAGCCAGACTTCAGCAATATCGATAAAGGCCGCCGTGGAAAGTTTTCCCCATGAGATCGTCCGGGTTTTCTCGAAAAGTTCGGCGTCCCTGATCTGCCGGGCCAGGGACTCCACAAGCATCAGGTGGCGTGTCTTTTTATCCTTGTTTTTTTCAGCTTTGGCCCGCCGTTGAAATTCTGCGATCATTCTGCGGATCACCGGCTCGTCAAGGCATTCCCCGACGCAGTCAACCAGGAGATCCCGGACGCCGTAGTCATTTTTCAGGTTCAGTTCAAGCAGGATATCCGCCACAGCTTCCTTCTCCCAATCCGAACAGCGGGAAGCGTAGGCCACGAACAGGTCCCTCCCGTTGCACCGGAAGAGGTCGCCCACATGTCCGCTGGAATCGTCACAATGGCCCAGGATGTCCTCGTCCGCCTCGAAAAAGGCGGCAACAAGCTGTACCCCTGTGAGAGGGTCTGTAACAGAGGTCCTGATATCCTCCAGCAGCAGAGAAAGACCCCGTGCATATTCGGAAGTTTCCCCCCAGTGAATGAACCGGAGGGGGCGTTTCAGTCCGGCCAGTTTTCGCTTGAATCGTCGGATAATCTCCTTCTCTTCTGCAATAGGTCTATTCACTTCAGTTTTCCCGGCCTTTGTCATGGTGGAACGCTCTGCGAGATCCTCCTGCCCAGGATGGATCTTCTGTTCTCTTTGCGGATCGCTCATTTTTTCTCAGCCTCCCATGTCTTGAAACGACATAGCAGGGCCATTTTCGGAGAAATCACAGTATTCGTCAACCAATAAGAACGGCCACGGAGGACCCCGATCGTCCTGAAGCAGTCCTGTTTGTCATTCAGAGGAATGTAGAGAGGAAGAATCCGGGATTGATCTTTAAGGCCCTAAAAACCCAGGACCTTCCCCTCCGGGGATGTTCCCTTCGCTTTCGCTCAAGAAGTCACTCGCTTCATGGGAAGATGAGGCTTGCGGTGCACCCTTCGTCTGATCCCGCAGCATCCCATCGGAGAATCACATATGTCATATATCCTCGCCTGAGGCGAGCGGAAAATTTCGGGGGAAGTTTTGATAAAATATACTAATTGACAAAAATATGAAGCATGGTATTTTTAACAAAAACAAAAAGGAGACGCCTATGGATCTGCAGATACTAGCCCAAAACGTGAGGCGGTTGAGAAATGCAAAACGCTTGAGCCAAAGAGCCCTGGCAGATGTTGCTGGTCTCTCCCTGCCGGCTGTAAAGAACCTGGAACTCGCAAAGAGTGAGCCGCGGATGAGGACCATGCAGGCAATAGCAAGGGCTCTGGATGTGAAAATTCAGGTGTTTTTCCAGCCGGTTCGTGAATTGCACACTGTCCGGTTCCGATCAGCAAAGCGGATGCAGAATCGCGAGAATGTCCTGGCTGAAGTGGCCAAATGGCTTGATGATTTCAACTTTCTTGAAAAATGCATGAACAAACAGATGCCGTTCAGCCTCATGGGTGTCAGGACACAATGCGCCCCGGACCTCCTGATAGAGTCGGCCGGGCTTTGCCGTAAAAAATTGGGCCTGAAACCCACCGAGCCTATCCATGACATTTGTGGCCTGCTCGAACAAGCGGGCGTCAAGGTTTTCCCGATCCCCATGGCCTCCGATAGTTTTTTCGGCCTGTCTGTGGGAGAGGCAGACGGTGGTCCGGCTGTGGTGGTGAACATATGGGAGCGGATTTCGGTTGAAAGACGCATTTTCAGCGCCGCCCATGAACTAGGCCATCTAATGTTGCATCCCGAAGCCTACGACGTAGCCAAGGTCGAAGAAAGCAAAGAAGAAGAACAGGAGGCAGACCGTTTTGCCGGACATTTTCTGATGCCGAACGAGGGATTCCGGAAAGAATGGAATGAAGCGTCCGGATTACACTTCGTGGACAGGGTTTTCAAGATCAAACGAATTTTCCGGGTCAGTTACAAAACCGTTCTCTTGCGCCTGGTGGAAGATGGGGCTGTGGACAAGTCAATATGGATGAAGTTCAACATGGCCTATCAGCAGCGTTTCAACAGGAAGCTCTCCTTCAAAGAAGAGCCGATGGGTATTGATTCGGCTGAGCCGTTTGGGATGCAGCGATTTGATTTCTACGAAGACCGTTTCAGCCGCCTGGCCAGGGAAGCGGTAGAAAAAGACAGCATTTCAATCAGCCGAGGCGCTGAGATGCTTCGGATAGGTATTGAGGACATGCAAGACCTTCTGCAGAATTGGGAGGTCATTCTGTGACTCGTCGCCCGACCTCCCGAAAATTGATGATCATGGATCCATGCGTGCTGATCGATTTTATCAAGACGGATCGGAGTGTGCTGGAACTCGTTGTGAAACACGTCGGCCCGCTGTATGTGACCAGTCCGGTGGTCGAGGAGGTCAAAGAAATCGATGACGAGGACGAACTGGTAGCTCTCGGGCTGATCATCGTCGAACCCGAAATTAAAGATGCGTAGTCAGTCGCCAAACAGGCATCAAAAAACCGACAGCCGGCGCACTTCTCAGGACATTAAGAGAAAAGGGCATTCTAAAAGCACTGCATGAAGCAAGAGGTTGGAGACCAGCTATTCTATGTTTTCCTACCCTGCTCAATATCGCTGGAGGACGAAAGAATTTTTGAAATGGTCGGACTCCTTCAATATGCATAAACCATTTTGTGAATATCATTCGTCTTTTTACGAGTCACAAACTAATTTGTGACTCGTGG
>NZ_JAESIH010000098.1 GCF_016756745.1 Aminivibrio sp. | reverse complement strand
TAATATCTCTGAAATTCCTACTCATGTCAAATCACCCTTAAACACTTGATATTACTGATATTTTAGCATGTTTCATGTGATTTTGGGGAATGCTGTAAGAAAGGCTAAATCCGACAGACTGCTAGAATAGAACTATTTTTGCAAAAGACGATAACTAAAGTGGACCCTAAATCCGCAGGTTCGTTCCCCAAGAGAAGAGACAGGTCCCCGGGCGGGGAAGTGAACCCTTTTCGTTTCCCCGTCCCTATGGTTTTTTCTCCTTTTCGGGCGGTTGAAGCTCTTTTTCCCGTTTTGTGGATAACCTGGATTCCCGCCCACTCATAACGAGTCTGGAGGTGAGACACCCAGCGCAGCATAGATTTGTTTCTGTTTCTCCAAAACTTCGCCGACCTGCAGCTTTTGTCCCGGATGTTCAAAGCATTCGATCACATCGAGCGTGTCCAGGACACCCTGCAGGGTGTAGTCCCTGAACAGCCCTGTATCCTGCATCCGCTTTTTTATGCAGGACAGGTAGATCAGGGCCACGAACTCGACGAACAGCTTCCCCTCGAGGCTCTGTTCGGAGGAGACAAGGGTGCGCCTCATGTTGAGCCGTTCCTTGAGGTTGCCGAAGGCCTTCTCGACCAGGTCCTTGTTGCGGTAGAGCTCAAGGGCGGTAGGGGCGTCCATGGTCTCGTTGGTGAGCAGGGCGAAGAAACCGAACAGCTCTTTCTCTTTGGCCACAACATCCTCCCTGACGGTGACTTTGATTCCACGTTTCGGAGCGGTCCTGATATCGAAGTACCTGCTGTACCCGGTCTCGTGCTCCGGAACCCTTTTGCCCGACTCGAGTTCGTTCCTGAGGGCGATCAGCCGGCGGTCGAAGGCCTCCTCCTCCTCGGCCGCCCTGTCGATGTTGCAGTAGTAGTGCACGTAGATACGCCTCGGCTCCGAGACAGTATCCCCTGTGTACGGACGGTATTGCCTGTAGTTCCATTCGGCCTGCACCGTATGGCAGTAGAGCTCGTATTTGTCGTTGAAGCGGTCGTAGGAACGGATCTGCCCGTATATGGGTTCCAGATTCTGCCTGACGAAGGACAGGGACATCTTCCCCGCGATCAGGAACTTGACATGCTCCCTGAAGAGGGCGTTGAGGTTGTCCTCACTGTAGAACCCTCTGTCCATGACCAGCTTGACCTTGGAGTAGCCGAGGACGTCCAGCTCCGACAGAAGAAGCTTGACCGTCTTCACGTCGGGGATGTTCCCGGCCATCTTGCGGTAGTAGAAGGGAAGCCCGGAGCTTTCGCCGAAGACAAGGGCCAGGTTCAACCGGGGCAGACGGTCGTTCTCCTTGTTGTTGCCGTAGAGAACCTGCCTGAGGCACTCGGAGCAGCTTGATATGGAGGTGATGTCATAAGCCCGGAACTCGTTCTCCAAACGGCGCCTCCCCTGAAGCTTGAAGAACTCGTTCTTCCCTTCTTCCGTGATGGACGCGAAGAGCTCGCTGCTGCGCCGGGAGGTGATGCTGTCCCCGCAGGGGTGTTTGTGCAGGGAGCCCCACTTCTCGAACCGGTAGAGGGGATTCTTGTCCTCCAGAATCAGGTAATAGGCTATGGACAGGATCTGCCTGAAGGTCTTAGGGAAGCACCTCTTCAGGTCCTCGGTGATGCCCAGCTGTTCCCCGATGGCATCGAAGAGCCAGGTCGCACCGTAGAAGAGCCTCGCGGTCCGGGTGGCCGGAACGGGGCCGGGTTTGACAGCTGTCTCCCCGGCTCTTTTCTTTCGGCCCCTGCCGTCGGTGGGACTGATCTCGCCTGTTTTTTCATCGACTCGGCCGATCAGGGTCCGCTTCGCCCGTGACTGCTTTTTCCCCTTGTCCCAGTAGGAGACCGATTCGTAGGCGTAGGTGATCCCGGAGCGCTTGTCCTTCTGGAAGACGATGCTTGCCATAGCCCCACCTCATCGTTACGTATATATTAAGACATAACGAGAAGCACGTCAAGTGCTTTTGTTGTCAAAGTTCGATTACTGCTGGGTTTTTTGCGGTTAATCCGGCGTACTCGTTAGGTGTGGCCGGGAATCCTGGGGGTAAACTCCATATGCACGGAAGATGTCCCTTGACACGTGTGTCACGACTGCCGTGCGAGTATGTGCTCTTACACTGCCTTCCCGCTATGTGCTTGATGTTGTTGACCACCCCGTCGTGGGAAAGAAAGGCCCATGCCCGAGGAAAGTTCTCGAAGGGAGGCCTTTCCCGCCTGGGCGTCTACTTCAATAGTCATGAGGGCGGCACCGTTGCTCATGGCCGCTGGCAGGGGCATGAGTCCCATCAGGGATGCAAAACCAGCAGGTTCAGCCCATACTGAGCTGCCGCAGAAAAACGCTCCCCACCTCCTGTTTCTCCGGCTTCTTGCTTACCCGGTTGCCCTCGTAGGAATCTGAAAATGTGATTCATTTGAAAAAAAATTTGCAGAAAAATGGCTTGCATGATAGTATCCTTTCAAACATTGCGGAGGTAAGGGATTGTGGAGGATTTCAGGGAAAAAATTCGTGCCTACTTCAGAAAGAATACTATTTCCAAGGCCAAAAGAACGGTTGCCAACTTTTTTGTCAGTTCTCCCGAGGAAGCCGCTTTCCTGAACCTGGGCGAACTTGCGGAACGTATCGGTGTCAGCCCGGCGACGATAAGCAGGACTTCTGTTGAGATGGGGTTCAATGGATATCCGGATCTTCAGGAGCAGATACGGTCGAAGTTGAAAATAGGCATAACCCCTGTTGAACGGCTCAAAGAAACTCCGGTCGACGAAAACACGCCGATCTGGACAAGTTCCATTTTAAGGGATCAGGAATCTCTCAATACCTTGTTGTCCCTGAATTCCGGGGAAAAATTTCAAAAAGCCGTTGAGTTGTTTGCCTCTGCTCCCAATGTGTATTCTCTGGCTCTCCGCAGTTCCTATCCGCTCACTTTTTTCTTTAACCTGCTGTTGTTTCAGATTCGCCCGAATGTGCACCATATTTCTATCGATGACGGGCAGCTGACGGAAAGTGTGTTCGATATCGGAGGGAATGACGTTCTGTTTGTTGTTTCCCTTCCAAGATATACGATGTTTGTCCTTGAAGTGACGGAGAAGATCCGAAGAACCGGCTGCCGGGTTATTTCAATCACGGACAGTGAATTGTCCCCGCTGGCGATTGCTTCCGATATTGCTTTTTTCTGTCGTTATGAATCCGTGAGCTTTTTTAACTCGAATATTGCAGCGGAGGCGATCATTAATGCACTTCTGGCCGGAGTTCTTCAGCACCTGGGGCAGGATGGGGTAAAACGCCTCGAAAAGCACAGCAATGCAATGAAAGAGTGGTCATCAAGATTCTCCCTGGGAGAGCAGGGTTATCTTTATGGCCAATGAAACTGATTCCGTATTAAATGAATTCTTTGGGGTTCATTGTTTGTTGAGGACATAGACGGCGCGAAAGGAGTGATAGACAGAAAAGAAAGCGGAGGCAGTTGAGTGGGAAGAGGCAGAAATCCGGAAGACCGTTTTTCTCGAAAGTAATGTAGGATGAATCACACTTTTTGGGGGAGGTAAGGCATGATGAAAAAAATGACCGGTTTGATGATACTCCTGTGCGCTTCTTTTCTGATCTTCTCTTCTGTGCCAAGTTACGCCGAGTGGCCGGCGGATCAGCATATAACAATGATCGTTGCCTATTCGCCGGGCGGCTCAACGGATATCATGGCCAGGCTTG
>NZ_JAESIH010000097.1 GCF_016756745.1 Aminivibrio sp. | reverse complement strand
CGACAAGAACGTGAGCTTCACCGTGCGGCGGGGCGAGGATGGAACTTGTCACACTACCCAGCCCGCAGTGGCGTTCTGCGGAGGAAGATCCCTTTCGCGGGACCAGGTCTTTTCAGGGGGGGCGACAGGGGAGGCCAGGGCCGGCCCTTGCCCTGGAACTCCAGTGGTATCCCAACGCCGCCGCCCTTCCCGACCTCCCTTCCCCTGTCCTGAAACAGGGAAAGCGGCCCACGGCCCGGTCCGTGCGGCGTTTTTCCCTTCTTCCCGAACGTCTTTTCCTACACCTTTACCTTGTACAGGAAATCTTTCAGGGCCGCCCCTGCGGGGACCATGGGGAGGATGAGCTCCTCCGTGGGGATGCGGCAGTCCACCAGGGCCGGTCCTGGTGCGGCGAGCATGTCCGGAAGCAGTTCTTTCAGTTCGTCCAGGGCGGTGCAGGTGTGTCCCGGCACACCCAGGGCTTCCGCCAAGGCGGCGAACCGGCAGGGAGAGAGAGGCGTGGTGCCGGAGTACCGCTCGTTCCAGAAGAGTTCCTGCCACTGGCGGACCATGCCGAGGGCCCCGTTGTTCAGGACGAAGATCTTCACGGGGATGCCGTACCTGGCGCAGGTTTCGAGCTCCTGGCAGTTCATCAGGAAACCGCCGTCTCCGGCGAAGCAGAGCACGGGGGTGCGGTTCCTGGCCAGGGAGGCGCCTATGGCCGCCGGGAGGGCGTACCCCATGGTGCCGAGACCCCCGGAGGTGAGGAAGGTTCCGGGCTCGTTCGTTTTATAGAACAGGGCGGTCCACATCTGGTTCTGCCCCACGTCGGCCACCACGGGCCACCGACCCTTCGCCGTCCTGCGAACGGCTTCCAGAACCGATGAGGGAAGGAAGTCCGCGGAACCAGGGTCGGAGAGGGGGTACTTTTCCTTCCACCGTTCCACCGTGGCCGCCCATTCGTCCCGGCTGCATTCCCCGAGCTCTTCCGTGACCGTGCCGAGGATGGCCTTCGCATCGCCGAGGAGGTGCACCCGGCACGGGACGAGCTTGTCGAATTCCGCCTCGTCGATGTCGCCGTGGATGACGGCGGCGTCTTTGGCGAAGCAGTCGAGCCTGCCGGTGGTGCGGTCGCTGAACCGGGTTCCCACCGCGAAGAGGACGTCCGTCTCCGAAAGGGCAAGGTTGGCCCAGGGCGTACCGTGCATGCCCGCCATACCTAGGGAAAGGGGATGGTCCTCGGGGAAGGCCCCTTTTCCCATGAGAGTGGTGGCCACAGGGATCCCGCATTTCTCCGCCAGGCGGAGGAGGGAGGCGGATGCCCCGGAGGAGAGGATGCCTCCCCCGGCGAGGATCACAGGCCGTTCTGCGTTCCGGAGGAGGTCGGCGGCCTCGTCCGCTCGGGACAAGTCGGTCTGCATCTTCAGGCGGTCTTCGCCGAAAAGGGGATGTTCCGGGTAGACGAACTCGCCCTCGGCCCTCTGGATGTCTACGGGCAGATCCACGAGCACGGGGCCGGGGCGGCCCGAGACGGCGATCTCGAAGGCCCCTTTCAGCGCCGCCGGGAGCTCGTCCACGGAGCGGACGAGAAAGCTGTGTTTCACCGCCGGCATGCTGCTCCCGAAAGTGTCCGACTCCTGGAAGGCATCGGTGCCGATGAGGTGGGTGGCCACCTGTCCCGAAATTGCCACGAGGGGAACGGAGTCCATGAAGGCGGTCGCCAGTCCGGTGATGATGTTGGTGAACCCCGGGCCGGAGGTGCAGATGCACACCCCCGGCTTTCCCGAGGCGCGGGCATACCCGTCCGCCGCGTGGGCCGCCGCTTGTTCGTGCCGCATGAGGATGTGGGCGAAGGGAGCATCGTAGAGGGCGTCGTAGAGGGGAATGACCGCCCCTCCCGGTATGCCGTACACGCATTTCACTCCCTCGATTGCAAGAGCTTCCACCACCATCCTGGCTCCCGTCATCTTCATGGCGTTCTCTCCTCTCTCTGTTTCCCCGATATGTCAGGCGTCGGGGGCCGACTTCGCATCCATCCAGGGCATCATGGCCCTGAGTTCTTTGCCAACCCCCTCGATTGGGTGGTTCTTCTCCTGCTGCATCCACTTTTTCATCCGGGGACGGCCGCACTGATTCTCGAGCATCCAGTCCTTGGCGAAGGATCCGTCCTTCACGTCTGCAAGGAGCGCCTTCATAGTCTCCCGGACCCTGCCGTCGATGACCTTTTTGCCGGCGATGAGGTCGCCGTACTTGGCGGTGTCACTGACGGAGTAGCGCATCCAGCCCATGCCCCCCTCGTACATGAGGTCCACGATGAGCTTCATTTCGTTGAGGCATTCAAAATAGGCGATTTCGGGTTGGTATCCGGCCTCCACGAGGGTGTCGAAACCCGCCTTGATGAGCTCGGTAATGCCGCCGCACAGTACAGCCTGCTCGCCGAAAAGGTCGGTCTCCGTCTCCTCGGCGAAGGTAGTGCAGAGAACGCCGGCCCTGCCGCCGCCGATGGCGCAGGCGTAAGCCAGTCCCAGTTCCCGGGCGTGTCCGGAGGCATCCTGTTCCACGGCAAGGAGGCAGGGAACGCCCCGGCCCTCGGTGTACATGCGCCGGACGAGATGACCGGGCCCCTTTGGGGCCACCATGAAAACGTCGTTGTCCTTCGGGGGTTCCACCTGGCTGAAGTGGATGGAGAAACCGTGAGCGAAGGCCAGGGCCGCGCCCTTCTTCAGGTTCGGGGCCACCGACGTGCGGTAGACATTGCCCTGAACATGGTCCGGCATGAGGAACATGACCACGTCGGCGTTTTTCACGGCGTCGCCCACGGAATGGACCGTAAAACCGTCCTTTTCGGCGGTCGCCTTTGATTTGCTGCCTTCGTGAAGCCCCACCACCACGGAGACCCCGCTGTCGCGCAGATTCTGGGCATGGGCGTGTCCCTGGCTTCCGTACCCGAGCACGGCCACCGTTTTTCCCTCGAGAACCTTCATGTTCGCATCCTTGTCGTACAGTACTGTTGCCATCTTTTCCAGCTCCTTCGCCTAATGAGATTGTGTGCTGCCGTCAGTTCGTTCCAAGGGCCAGAGGGCCGCTTTTCACCGATTCCACGAGGCCGAGGCCCCGTACCTTTTCAAGACAGTCGTCCAGCAGGACGCCGGGACCCATCATCTCGAAGATGAGGGACAAGCCGCAGTCCTCCGACACCGAATGAGGGTAGGCCTTCATGACCTCGAAAAGGGTCTCCCGCTCCTCCGGCGACGGGGCGAACTTCAGGAGCATCATGTACCGCTCCACGCACCCGCCGGCGCTCAGGTCCTCCACCGCCACGGTCTCCACCATCTTCCGGATCTGGCGCACGGCCTGGCCCGCCTGCCGTTCATCCCCGCCGATCACAAGGGTGTACCGGGCCGTTCCCGGGCGCTGGGTCGTTCCGGCGGTCACGCCCCGGACCTGGAATCCCCTGCGCTCCATGAGCCCCGAAATGCGGGAAAATACCCCTCGTCCTTCCTCCGTCACTACGCCTATGGTCCGTTCCATGTGCCTCTCTCCTCCTTCGTGAAAAATACAGGGATAAAAAAAGGACCCCCGACAAGTGTGCGGGGGTCCCTCGGAAGTGCCTTCGTCCGGCTATACGACGAGAAGCGCTCCGGGAGGGGCCCCGCAGCGAATAATAATGACGGCGATAACTACGGAAACGGCACTGGCCGCAAAAACGGTACGGATCATTTTCTTCACCGGAACTCCCTCCTTTGCTTTCTCGTTGTGTGGTACCATGTTTCCGGGCGCTGTATCTACTTAAATTACTGAGCGGGCACCGGAAATTTTGGGTAATCCTACAGGAGTTTCCACGGACTGTCAAGAGACCCAAAAAATAAAAGAAAATTCGAAATATAAAAAGAGATGGAGGGAGTTCCCATGGACAAGGAAAAG
>NZ_JAESIH010000096.1 GCF_016756745.1 Aminivibrio sp. | reverse complement strand
TTTTCCCGGAAGGGGCGGAGTTCCACAGGGTGCCCGAGGAATTGGCCGCCCTGTGGTCGGAACGCTTCGGAGAACGAATGATCCTGGAGGACCAGCGGTCCGAATGGGAATACGTCTACTCCGTGGAGGAGCTCATCTCCCTCAGGGGGAACCGGTTCCACAAGAAAAAGAATCTCTGGATGCAGTTCCACAAGAACTACGAATCGACATATAAAAAACTCTTCCGGGAGGACGTGGACGGCATTCTCGAGATGCAGCAGCTCTGGTGCGAATGGAAGAGCTGCGACGATATCCCCGGTCTCCGGGCGGAAAACCATGCCATCTCCAGGGTCCTGAAGAACTGGGACCGTCTTCCCGGTCTGCTGTGCGGCGCCCTTTACGTGGGGGACTACATGGTGGCCTACTCCGTCGGGGAACCCATGACGGAGGACATGGTGGTGATCCACTTCGAAAAGGGGCTTGCCGATTACAAGGGCGTGTACCAGGCCATCAACCGGGCCTTCCTGGAGCACTCCTGTCCTGATTTCACCTGGGTCAACAGGGAGCAGGACATGGGAGAGGAAGGCATCAGGCAGGCCAAGGAATCCTACAACCCGGTCCGGTTCCTCAAGAAATACCGCGCGGTCTGGAAAGGATAATCCGTCGTCATGCCTGACTGGGAAAAAAGCACCCTCTTTCGTGCCTTCCGGCACAGAAACTTCCGCCTGTTCTACATGGGGCAGATCGTCTCTCTGTCAGGTCTCTGGATGCAGCGGGTGGCCATGAACTGGCTCGTCTACAGGATCACCGGATCTCCGCTCCTGCTCGGGACGGTGGACTTCATTACGCAGATCCCCGTGCTGCTCTTCGGGTCCTTCAACGGGGCCTTTCTCGAGGGGCGGAACCTGAGAAGGGTCATCATGATCTGCCAGACCGTCAGCATGCTCCATGCCTTCACCCTCGCTGCCCTGACCCTCTCGGGAGTGGTGAAATACTGGCATATTCTCATTCTGGCCGCCATCATCGGCACCTCGGATTCCTTCGAGGTCCCCGCCCGGCAGGGATTCACAATCCGCCTCGTGGAGGACGAGAAGGACCTGGGCAACGGCATCGCCCTCACCTCGACCCTCTTCAACGTCACCAGACTCGTGGGGCCGTCCGTTGCCGGCATAGCCATTGCCATGGTCGGGGAGGGGATCTGTTTCCTGTTGAACGGCATTGCCTATTCCGCCACCCTCACGGCCCTCTTCCTGATGAGGTTTCGGAAGCCCCTCGTAACGGACCAGGTGCGCAAGAGCGTCCTCGACGGCATGAAGGAAGGTGTCCGGTACGTGGCCTCCTTCCTCCCAGTGCGGAATTACCTCGGGGCCATCGCCCTGGTAAGCTTCTTCGCCTTCCCCTATATGGTCCTCCTTCCTGTCTTCGCCCGGGAAATCCTCGGCGGGGGTCCCCGCACCCTGGGCTTCCTCATGGGGGCCACCGGGCTGGGCGCCCTGGCGGGGTCGGTCAGGCTCGCCCTGAGAAAAACCCCCGTGGGGCTCGGCAGGATCATGGCGGTGTCGTGCATTCTCCTCGGCCTCTCCATGTCGGCCTTCTCCCTTTCAAGAATTTTCTATCTCTCCCTGGCCCTCATGGTTTGCCTCGGGTTCTTCATGGTGTCCACCATGGTCTCCTGCAACACCCTTGTACAGACCCTGGTGGACGAGGACAAGCGGAACAGGGTGATGAGCCTTTTCATCGTCTGTGCCATGGGCATCACCCCCATCGGGAGCCTGAACGCGGGATGGCTGGCCACCCATATCGGCGCACCCGCCACCCTTTTCGCGGGCGGGGCGGTCAGCATCGTCATCGGCCTGCTCCTCCTTCGGGCGTGGCCGTCCATGTGGGCTCTCTCCGAACCGGTCTACCGGCGGAAGAATCTCCTGTAAACCCCCGATTTCCGCCGCTCGGGTATAATGGGGGAGAAAAAAAATACCTGACACGGGCGTTCCCGGGGAGGTGAAGGAATTGGCAAAAGAACGGATTCTCATCATCGGCGGCGACGCTGCGGGCATGTCCGCCGCCGGGCAGGTCCGCAAGCGGCTTCCCGGCGCGGACATCGTCGTCTACGAGCGGAGCGGCTATTCTTCCTATTCCGCGTGCGGCATACCCTACTTTGTCGCCGGGCTCGTGGAGCCGGCATCCAGGCTTGTGGTCCGGACGCCTGAGGAATTCATGCAGAAGCAGAACATAGGAGTGAACATCCGCCACGAGGTGCTTTCCATCGACCCTGACAGGGGTGCCCTGCTGGTGAGGGACCTGGAGTCGGGAAGGGAATTCCGGGATTTCTGGGACAAACTGCTCATCGCCACGGGGGCGAGTCCGGCGGTGCCCCCGGTGGAGGGGGCGAAAGCGGAGGGGATCTTCACCCTCGGCACCCTTGAGACCGGCATTGCCGCCCGGCGTTACGTTGACGAAATCAAGCCCCGGCACGCCGTGGTCATCGGGGGAGGCTACATCGGCCTGGAGATGGCCGAGGCCTTCGCCTGTGCCCGGGGGATGAAGGTGACCCTCGTTGACAAGTCGCCCCAGGTCATGAACACCTTCGACGCCGACATGGCGGAACGCATCGCCTCCGCGATCCGCAGTATAGGGACGGAGCTTCGCCTCGGCGAAGGCCTGGTCGGCTTCGGCACCGAAGGAGGCCGGGTGCGGTCGGTTATCACCGAACAGGGGGAAATAGAGACCGAAATGGTGATCATGGGTCTCGGCGTCCGCCCCAACTCCGGGTTGGCCGCGGAGGCGGGGTTGACCCTGTCCGTCCGGGATTCCATCCTCGCCGACGAGACCATGGCCACATCCCGTCACGGAATCTGGGCCGCCGGAGACTGCGCTTCCACCACCCACCTTCTGACGGGCAAACCCTTTTGGGTCGCCCTGGGCACCGTGGCCAACAAGATGGGGCGGGTGGCCGGAATCTCCATGGGAGGCGGCCGGGCTGCTTTCAGGGGCGTCTACGGCACCGCCATGAGCAAGCACTGCGACCTCGAAGTCGCCCGGACCGGGCTGACGGAGAGGGAAGCGGAAGAAAACGGCTTCCGGTTTGTCTCCTCGGTCATCCGGACCAAGACCCGGGCGGGGTACTACCCCGGAGCGGAGACCATGCACGTGAAGCTCGTGGGTGAGGAAGGTACGGGCAGACTGCTCGGCGGGCAGATCGTGGGCGGCCAGGGCTCGGCGAAACGGGTGGATATCATCGCCACGGCCCTCGCGGGGGGAATGACGGTGAACGATCTCCTCGGGCTCGACCTCGGATATGCCCCTCCCTTCTCCATGGCCTGGGATCCGGTCCAGATCGCCGGAAGGGAACTGCTGAAAAAAACAGGCGGGGAATGACCACCCCCCATCAAGGAGGTATTTTCGTGCTGTCGGAAAAAATCGATGCGATGAAAGATGAACTTGTGGCCGGCATACGGGAAGCCGTGCGCATCAAGAGCGTGGGCGGCGAGCCTGCGGAAGGAGCCCCCTACGGGGAGGGCCCGAGAAAATGTCTCGACTGGACCCTCGCCTTCGCTGAGAAAATGGGGTTCCGGACGAAGAACGTGGACAACGTGGCGGGCTGGGCCGAGATGGGCGAAGGTGCCGGGATGGTGGCCGTCCTCGGCCACCTGGACGTGGTTCCCGAGGGAAAGGGCTGGACTGTGGACCCCTGGGGCGGTGAGCTCAAGGATGGCATGGTCTGGGGGCGGGGAGTCCTCGACAACAAGGGGCCTGTCATAATCGCCCTCTTCGCCGCGAAGGCGATCTTCGACGCCGGGCTGAAGCTGAAGCGGAGGGTCCGGGTCATCTTCGGCACCAACGAGGAACAGGGCAGCAAGTGCATGAAGCGGTACGTTGAGGTGGGAGAAGAGCTCCCCATCGCCGGGTTTACCCCCGACGCCGAGTACCCCATCATCTATGCCGAGAAGGGCATCATCACCTACACGGTCTCCCTGCCCTTCGCCCCATCGGGCGAAATGAAGGTGACCTCCCTCGAGGGTGGCGTGGCAGCCAACGTGGTTATGGCCGAGGTTACGGCCGTGATCGAGGATTCCAGGGCCGAGTGCAGGCAGCGCGTCACCGCCGCCGCGTCCGCTTGGAAGGGTCCGGAAGGCAGCTCTCTTTCCGCCGCCGATGACGGAAGCA
>NZ_JAESIH010000095.1 GCF_016756745.1 Aminivibrio sp. | reverse complement strand
TCCGGGAAGGGGACGCCGAAGATCTCCCGGGAAGCCTCGCAGCCCGCCGCGTGGGCCTTTTCCGGGTCGCCGCAGACGCAGCGGTAGATCCGCTCCTCCCGGTCCAGCACCACGTTCACGATGAAGGTGAGCCCCGCCTTTTTCGCCACGGCGTTCATCTCCCGGCGGACGGGGTTGTCGATGGTTCCCATGATTTCTTCACCTTCGTAGAGAGCGCTCACCCAGTGGGTCTGGCCGGTGGTGACCACCCCGGAGACTCCGGGCTGCACCATCTTCGCCCCCCCGGAGAACCCCGCCACCCTGTGAGGCGTGATGTGTCCCAGGGCCACCACGTGGTCGAACTCGAGGAGGAGTTTGTTGACCCACACTTCCGTGCCGTGCTCCGTGGTTCCAAGGTTTGCCAGCCCCTCTATGTCATGGGCGTCGTGCTGGAAGACCCGGATTCTCTCCAGGAGGTCCTTCCCGACCTTGTCTTCCACCTCGGCGTCAGACATGGCCCGGTGGGTCCCGAGGGCAATGAGGACCGCAGTATCCTGCAGAGTCACCCCTCCGGCCGCAAGTTCCTCGAGAACCAGGGGGAGCAGCCGCGCCGTGGGAGTGTTCCGGGTGTTGTCATCGATCAGGATGAGCGCCGAGTTTCCTTTTTTTACCATGTCCCGCAGCCTCGGGGAGCCTATGGGCTCTCCGAGGGCCCGCTTCACTTCATCAAGGTCGCTCCCGGAGGAAAGGGCCGCGGTCCGGGGGGCGAGCACCGCAAGAAGATTGCCGTCGGGAATGATCGCGTCTCCGAATCCCTCGTAGGGAAAGGTTATCCGTGCCATGACGCACCTCCTCGTCAGATTTTTTCGGGGGGAGTGAGGCCGAATTCGGCGGCGAAGTCCTTCAGCATTCCGAAGGTGGCTTCGTCCAGGGGCACTCCCGTCTCCAGGGCCTCCTTCCTGCGGAGGGTCTCCTTTTCGCCGTGGACGTACACCCGCTCGTTTCCCTCGGAAGGAGCGGAGGAGCGGAGGGCGTCCAGCATTTCTCCGACCCGCCTGCGGATGTCCTTCTCGTCGCCGAAGAGGTCGAGCCTCGTGGCGGTGAAGAAATGGCCTACGTTGGCATCCATGGTCTGGAAGACATCCCGGGTCCAGGGACCGCCCGCCAGAGGGCCGCAGAGGATGTCCACCAGGACGGCGAGGCCGTATCCCTTGTGCCCTCCCATGAGCTCGGTCGCTCCCCCGAGAAAGAGGAGACCGCCCCATTTGCCCGTGGGATCGGCGAGAATGGAGGTGGCCTCGGACGGATCGGTCACGGTTTCGCCCGATTCACCCACGAACCAGCCCTCGGGCATTTCGAGATTCCGGCGCTTGTAGACGCCGAGCTTGCCCCGGGGAGCGGTGGTGGTGGCCATGTCGAGCAGCCATGGGAGGTCGCCGTCGGAGGGGATGCCCACGGCGATGGGGTTGGTGCCGAGCAGCCGCTCTTTCCCCAGGGTGGGGACGGCGCACCGGATGGTGTTGGTGAAGGCGCTGCCCAGAAGGCCTTCCTTCACCGCCATCTCGGCCCACAGCCCCGCCATGCCGAAGTGGTTGGAGTTCCGCACCGAGGCGTAGCATGTTCCATGGGCTTTTGCCTTTTCGATCGCCCGCTTCATGGTGAACTCGGAAATGTGGGCTCCAACGCCGTAGTGGCCGTCCACCACCAGGGAGATGGGGGTTTCGTGGACGATTTCCGGATCCGCTCCCGGCTTGACGTGCCCTCCCTCAAGTTCGTTCCGGTACACCTTCAGCCTGGTAACCCCGTGGGAGGAGACCCCCCTGGCGTCGGCTTCGGCAAGCACCGCGGCCGTGATGCGGGCCTTGTGGGCGGGATAGCCCAGTTTTTCAAGGATTGACGCGGAGAGTTCAACGAGCGCTTCAAGCCGTATTCGTTCGAAAGCCAAAAGAAATCCCTTCCTTCCACGTATTTTCCGGATCCCCGCAGGGGAAAATCCGGGGAACGACTTCAGAGGGAAACACCGGATTGCCCGGGTTTCTTCAGATTATACTGCCTATTGAACTTTTTGCCCCTGCCATCACGGGAGGTTCAGACCGGGATTCTCGCCCGGGGGCGCCTCCCCGCCTTCCCGTCTTCCGGGAAGGCCCTGTTCAGGCCTCCGCCGGCAGTTTTTCCGCCGGGGGCGCAGGGGATGGGGTCAGTCCCGTGACGGCGAGGATTTCCTTTTCATCCAGCGTTTCCCTGGAGACAAGGGCGTCCGCAAGGGCGTCCAGCTCCCTCCTGTGGAGCGTCAGCAGCCTTTTCGCCTCTTCCATGCTGTCTCTGATGATCCTGAAGACCTCTTCGTCGATGATTTTTCCGGTCTCTTCGCTGAAGGGCTTCGTCCCACCGAATCCCGCCTGGGTACCGAGGTAGGGGTTCTCCCTGGGTGCGAGCTGCACCATGCCGAGCCGTTCGCTCATGCCCCATCGGGTGACCATCCTCCGGGCAAGTCCCGTCGCCTGCTCGATGTCGCTTTCCGCTCCCGTGGTCTTTGTTCCGTAGACGACCTCTTCCGCAGCCCTGCCTCCGAGCATGCCGATGATCCGTGCCCGGAGATAGGATTCCGGGTAGTTGTACCGGTCGGAGACGGGGCGCTGGTATGTGACTCCCAGTGCCTGGCCCCGGGGCATGATCGTCACCCTGTGAACCGGATCGGCGCCGGGGACCGTCAGTCCGAGTATCGCGTGTCCTCCTTCATGGTACGCCACCTGCTCCCTGTCCTCCCTGCTCAGGAGAAGGGGACGTTCCGGACCGAGAACGATCTTCTCGAGGGCATCCAGGAAATCCTTGGCCGTTACGCTGTCCTGCCCCCGCCTGGCGGCGAGGAGGGCGGCCTCGTTGACGAGGTTTTTCAGGTCGGCCCCGGAAAAGCCGGGTGTTGTGGCGGCAATCTCGCCGAGGCTGGTTTCTTCGGACAGGGGGACGTTCCTGGTGTGCACCTTCAGGATGGCCTCCCTTCCCGTCCTGTCGGGGAGATTGACCACGACCCGCCGGTCGAACCGCCCCGGCCTCAGCAGGGCCTTGTCGAGCACATCGGGCTGGTTGGTGGCCGCGAGGACGATAACCCCGGTCTTGCTTGAGAAACCGTCCATCTCGGTCAGGATCTGGTTCAGGGTCTGTTCCTGTTCGCTCGAGCCCCCGATGCTCACCTGGCCCCTGGCACGGCCGATGGCGTCCAGCTCGTCGATGAAGATGATGGCCGGGGCGTTTTCCCGGGCCTGGCTGAAAAGGTCCCGCACCCGTGCCGCGCCCACGCCGACGATCATTTCAACGAATTCCGAGGCGCTCATGGAAAAAAAAGGAACCCCGGCCTCGCCGGCCACCGCCTTCGCCAGCAGGGTTTTTCCCGTTCCCGGCGCTCCCACGAGAAGGATGCCCTTCGGGGCGGTCCCTCCGAGCCTGGTGTATTTTTCGGGATCCTTCAGGAAATCGACGATCTCCACCAGTTCGTTCTCCGCCTCGTCGATGCCTGCCACGTCGTCGAACGTGACCTTCTCTTCCGCCTCCTGATCGTATCGCCGCGCCTTGCTTTTCCCGAGACCCATGAGGCCTCCCGCTCCTCCCTGGAAGGAGGACCGGCGGAACAGCCAGAAATAGAAGAAGATGAACAGCAGTCCGGGGCCGAAACTGTAGAGCAGGGTCTCCCAGGCGCTCCGCTCCTCGTGCATGGGTTTTGCGCTGATTTCCACGCCATGGGAGAGCAGAAACGCCTCAAGACTGCTGTCTACGAACGCCGGAAGGGTGGTGGTGAAGAGCGTGACCGTCTTCGCCCCGTTCCCGGAAGGAACGGTTTCCTTTCCGGCTCCGGGGTACGTCACGGGATTCCGGAAATTACCCCAGACGATCTCTCCCCTGTTGTAGATGGCATGGACGTTCCCTTTCGCCGTTTCCTCCCTGAAGAGGGTGTAGGGGATGTTCACCGGCTCCTTGGGCGCCGGTGCCAGAAGAGAGGCCAGGAGGTAGTTGACGGCGAGAACGGCAAGAAACCACAGCCAAATCCTGCTCGGGGGGAGGTTCTTCCCGGGCTGCGCTCTGGACGGACCGTTCTTCCGCGGGAAAGGCTGAAGTCTGCCGCTTTCCTTGGACCTGTCGGTGTATGGGGGTTTCTTTTCCATGAAAATCCTCCTCGGTGCAGATGATCCTCCCTCCCGGGATCTGAGGGGGGGAGAGGCGACGGTCCCTAAAACAAGCGCAGGTTATTCTGATAAGGTTACAATTTATTATACCTCCTCCCCGAGGTTCTCCGTCAATCCCGGTGCGGGGATGCTCCCCGTTCCCGGCGGGAT
>NZ_JAESIH010000094.1 GCF_016756745.1 Aminivibrio sp. | reverse complement strand
TTTCTCAGGGTCATTTTTTCTATGGTAGAATTGTCTCGGTATTTCAGTCGGATAATCCATGGGAAACAAGCCGGAGGAGAGAAAAATGAAGAGAACGTTCGTACGGTGCGTCATAAAGGGAAAAAGGGAAACGGGCCTGGTGGAGAACGGCATCATCTACCGACTGGAAGGGGATATGTTCGGCGAATATACCCGGGGGCCCGCCCTCGGTTCGGTGGACGAGGCGGAACGGTTCCTTCCTCCCGTGGAGCCGTCCAAGGTAGCGGCGGTGGGTCTGAATTACCGGGACCACGCCATCGAGGTGGGCCTTCCCATCCCCGGGGAACCCCTCCTGTTTCTGAAGCCTTCCACCACTGTCATTGCTCACGGAGACCCCGTGGTCTACCCCGAACACATGTCGGAGCGGGTGGACTACGAGGCCGAGCTCGCCGTCGTCATAGGCGGAACGTGCTCCTCAGTGGAGCCCGGAGAGGCGATGGAGTGCATCCTGGGCTATACCTGCGCCAACGATGTCACGGCCCGGGACCTTCAGTCCAGGGACGGCCAGTGGACCCGGTCCAAGTCCTTCGATACCTTCTGCCCCCTGGGGCCGTGGATTGTTGCCGGAATCGACCCCTCCGACCTCGAGATCGGCATGTTCCTCAACGGGAAGCAGGTCCAGCGCTCCAGGACGAGCAACTTCATCTTTCCGGTGGACGTCCTGGTGAGCCACATCTCGAAAGTCATGACCCTCCTGCCGGGCGACGTGATCATCACCGGCACTCCGTCAGGCATCGGCCCCGTGAAAAAGGGAGACGTCATGCAGGTGAAGATCGAAGGGATCGGAACCCTGGAAAACGTGGTGGAGTAGCGGGGGGCGAAACTGTCTTCCGAAGCTGACCATCTGCTGCACGAAAGCCCCGCCGGCTGACCGGCGGGGCTTTCGTCTCTTTGTTTGTCGAAGCTGCCGCTTTGGAGAAAAATGGCGGAGGGCGAGGGATTCGAACCCCCGGGGCTTTCGCCCGGCTGATTTCAAGTCAGCCACCATAGACCACTCGGACAGCCCTCCGCGGAACGAGGAAATTATACATGTATTTTCCGTTGTTGCCAACGGATGAAGGGGGGCGTCCGCAAATTCGGGGGAGAGTATAATGAACGGGAGTGGACCGATTTTTTTCTGAGAGGTGATTCCTGGTGAAAAAAGAAGAGATTCTCGAGAGGTTCGTATGCACCCCGTCCCGGGTGGCGGTGGTGGGAGCCTCGCCGAAGGAGGACCGGCCCGTCTTCCGGGTGATGAACTATCTTGCCGGGGCGGGCTTCACCCTTTATCCCGTGAACCCGGGGTACGCCGGGACGGAGATTCTGGGGCGCCTCTGCGCCGCCGGGCTCGAGTTTCTCGAAGGAGAGGTGGACGTGGTCGCCCTGTTCCTTTCGGCAAAACAGCAGGGAAATGTGGCGGCCGACCTGGAGAGGCTGCCCTTCAGGCCCGTGGTCTGGTTCCAGCCCGGGGCGGAGAATGAAGAGCTCGCCGCCGAACTGGAGCGGAAAGGATACGATGTGGTGCCATCGGACTGTCTTATGGCCGATCACATGAATAAATGCAGGTGAGAATTATTTCTTGCTCCTGAAACCATCGGAATGATAAAAATTTCTTGCCTCAGGGTGCGAATTTATATATAATTACAGAAAAGACCGCACTTGCCTCCCTAACTCCTGTGTATTCCTCGCAGCCTTTCCCCGGGAGGCCCGAATCCGCACCGAAGAGGAGGTAGTTCCGATGTCCTCCGAATACCCGTACACCCTGAGGGTCCGGTATGGCGATACCGACCAGATGGGAGTCGCTTATTACGCCAATTATCTCTATTGGTTCGAGGTGGGCCGGACGGAATTCTGCCGCGCCCATGGCAAGTCTTATGCCGACTGGGAAGGTGAGGGCATTTTTCTTCCCGTCGTGGAATCCCACTGCCGCTATAAACATCCTGCCCGGTACGAGGACGAGATTACCATTTTCACGAAAATCGGTGAAGTGAAGGCATCGTCCGTAATCTTCGAATGCCGTATTGAACGGGTCTCCGACGGCAAGCCCCTCGCCTCGGGATGGACCCGCCATGCCTTCGTGGACCGGAGCGGAAGGCTTCTGAGAGGAGACAACCCCCTGCGCCGCTGGATCGAGGCGCTTGCGGGATGACGGAGGTGTCGCGTACAGTGAGCACGAAAGCCATATTGTTGGGAAACGAGGCAATCGCAAGGGGAATTGTTGAAGCGGGGTGTCTTGTGGCGTCCGCCTACCCGGGAACGCCGTCTTCCGAAATACTGCCCGCTGTGGCGAAGTTCGCCGACGAACTGGGCTCTCCCATGTCGGTAGAGTGGGGCGTGAACGAAAAGGTAGCCTTCGAGGTGGCCGCCGCGGCCTCCTTCACCGGTGCCCGCTCCTGTGCAGTCATGAAGCAGGTGGGGCTGAACGTGGCGGCCGACCCCTTCATGAGCGCCGCCCACTTCCAGTTCAAGGGCGGCATGCTTCTCGTCGTGGCCGACGATCCGGGGCCCCACAGCTCCCAGACGGAACAGGACAGCCGGTATTTCGCCATGTTCGCAAAGGTGCCCTGTTTCGATCCCTGTTCCGCCGCCGAGGCGAGGGAGATGGTCTTCGACGCCTTTGACCTTTCAGAGCGGTTCGGCATCATTACCATGCTCCGGCCCAGCGTGAGGGTGGACCACTGCCGCCAGGACGTGGAACTCGGAGATCTCCGCCCTCCGAAGGGACAGGTGAAGTTCGACAAGGAGCCTTCCCGGTGGGTCTGCCTTCCCGCCAGCGTGAAGGTGAACCATCCCCGGCTGAACGCCAAGGTGGAGGAGATCCGGGCCGCCTTCGAGACGGAGTTCGGGAAGTACAACTACGAAGTTCCCTCCCGTGAGAAGAGCGTCCTTGGCATCGTGGCTTCGGGCGTGTGCTTCTCCGTGGTCAGCGACATCCTGAAGGGGTGGGGCCGGGAGGACGTGGCGGTGCTCAAGATCGGCACTCCCCATCCGCTGCCGGTGAAGATGGTGACGGATTTCATTTCCCGCCACCCGAAGGTGCTTTTCCTCGAAGAAACCTACCCGGTGATGGAAATGCAGCTTCCGGACAAAACAGGCATCCTCGGCCGGTGGAACGGGGTGGTCCCGGGGGCCGGGGAGCTCCTTCCGGAGACTGTCGCGGGCATTCTCGCAAAGATCCTCGGAATGGACAACACCGCCGGAGAAGGGTTCCCCCTTCTCAGGGAAGCCTTGGAAGAACTGAAGATCACACCCCGGAAGCCCATGCTCTGTCCAGGATGTCCTCACCGGGCAAGCTTTTTCTCCATCAGGCAGGCCCTGCCCAACGCGGTGAACCCTTCGGACATCGGCTGCTACACCCTCGGGGTGAACCAGAAGGCTGTGGACGCCGTGATGGACATGGGAGCCTCGGTGACCATGGGCTCGGGATTCTTCCTCGCCCATAAGGCGGCGGGGACTGACCGGCCCATAGTGAGCACCATCGGTGATTCCACATTCTTCCACATGGGCATTCCCGGACTCGTGAGCGCGGTTTACAACAGGCACGCTTTTGTTCTCGGCATCCTGGACAACAGCACCACCGCCATGACGGGCGGACAGGCGAACCCTGCGGTGGGCGACAAGCTCAGGAAGGGCGACGAAGGCCGGAAGGTGGATATCGAGGCCGTCTGCAGGGGCTGCGGCGTGACCTTCGTCAGGACCATCGAAGCCTACGACGTCGCCGCTGGAAAGGAAGCCGTGAAGGAAGCCTGGGAGCACGCGAAGTCCCGTTCGGAGCCTTCGGTGATCATTTTCCGTCACCCCTGCATGCTCCTCCGTCCCCAGCAGCCGGTGGTCCAGGTCAAGGTGGACCCGGAAAAGTGCATCGGCTGCAAGTTCTGCATCAATTTCTTCAACTGTCCCGGCCTCGTCTTCGATGAGAAGAAGAACAAGGCATACATTGACGAACGGTTTTGCGTTTCCTGCGGGGTCTGTGTCTCCGTCTGCCCCCACGGGGCCATAGGAGAAACTTCCGGGGAGGGAGAATAACATGCAGTACGTCATCGTGGGCATCGGCGGTCAAGGTATCCTTTTCGCGAGCAAGGTCCTCGGAAAGGTCGCTCTCGAACGGGGTGAATCGGTCATCGGCAGCGAGGTGCACGGCATGGCCCAGCGGGGCGGGTCGGTGATCAGCCATTTCAAGGTGGGGAATTACCGAAGCCCCCTCGTCATGGCCGGAGAAGCGGATATTCTCCTTGCCTTCGACCAGAATGAGGCGGTCCGGAACCTCCATTTCCTGAAGAAAAAGGGCAGTCTTGTGGTGAACGTCCATGATCGGGGCGCCCTGGAGAACGCCTCTCTCGCCGGGATGATCCGGGACAGGGAAATATCCGTCCATTCGCTGGAGGGATATGCCCTGCTGAAGGAGCACATGGGCGGGAATTTCCTCTTTCTCAACGTGCTTCTCATGGGGGCCATGTGCGGCGCCGGTGTGAGCGGCCTTTCCTACGGAGAGGTCTCCCGGGCCGTGAAGGAGCTTTCTCCTCCCAAGTTCCAGGATGCCAACATGAAGGTCCTGGCCCTCGGGGCGGAGGCCATCAGCGGCGGAAGGTAAGCATGGAGCGCACCGGGAGGGGAGGCCGGTACCGGCCTCCCCTTTTTGGGGGATCAGCCTTCTCCCTTGCGGAATTGCTGGCGGTCCTGGCGATCTGTCTCATTGTGGGAGGCGGCGCGTCGGTTGCCCTTGTCTCCTCCTTTGCGGGGCCTCCTTCCGACGAAACTGCGGTGCGGGAAGGCAAGTACGCCGCCCAGTGGCTCCAGCGGGTCTTCCACAAGGCGCTGCTTTCGGGCAGGTCCTTTGTTTTCAGGCTTTCTCCCTCGGTGCCCCAGAAAAGGCTGAAGATACAGTGGGCCGACGGGAGCGAGGAAATTTATGACGGAAAGGGGCGCGTCTGGTTCACCAACCGCAGCGCCGTCATGGCTTTCTGCACCTACTCGCCGAAGTGGAACACCATTTCCCCGGCGTTCACCATAGAAGCCGGATCATCACCGGATCGCAGGCGCCCCCTGAAATACATCGTGGTTACTCCCTTCTGCAGGGTTTCCTACAGGGATGATCCTCCCCGGGATTGAAAGACGCCTTCTTTCGGGGTATAAAGAGAAACCGGCGTTCCCGTTTTTTCAGGAGCGCACATCGGAAACGGAGGTTGTCCTGATGGCGGCAGCGGCAAAACCATGGTGGAGGGAGACGATCGAGACGGTGCTGTGGGCACTCGTCCTCGCTATCGTGCTCCGTACGTTTGTTGTTCAGGCGTTCTGGATCCCCAGCGGGTCCATGATTCCCACCCTCGAGGT
>NZ_JAESIH010000093.1 GCF_016756745.1 Aminivibrio sp. | reverse complement strand
AGATCATCTGCCGGTGCGAAAAGATCACCAAGCAGGAGATCCTGGACGCCATCGCCAATCCTCTCGGCGCCAGGACGCTGGTGAGCATAAAGTACAGGGCCCGGGCCTCCATGGGCCGCTGCCAGGGCGGATTCTGCGTTCCCCGCATTACGAGGATCCTCCGGGACGAGTTCGGCTGGAAGCCGCAAGACTTCCTGAAGAGAAGCGCCGGTTCGCCCCTGTTCGTGGGCAATGTCCGGCCGGAGAAGGGAGGAGCTGTCCGATGAACGGTGCGAAGCAATCGATTCCCGCGGTGCACAGGGACGTGGTGGTCATCGGCGGCGGGCCTGCCGGACTCGCGGCGGCCATAGCGGCGAAGGAGGCGGGCTGCGGCGACGTTCTGCTCATCGAGCGGGACCGCATTCTCGGAGGCATCCTGAACCAGTGCATCCATGACGGGTTCGGCCTCCATACATTCAAGGAAGCCCTTTCGGGCCCGGAGTATGCCGCCAGGTTCATCGACCGCTTCAGGGAACTCGGCATCGCCGCCATGGAGGAGACTATCGTCCTCTCCCTGTCATCGGACAGGGTCCTGGAGGTGAGCACCCGGGGAACATTCCAGCGCATCGAGGCCGGGGCCGTGATTCTCGCCATGGGATGCAGGGAGCGTACCAGGGGGGCCATCTCCATTCCGGGGCACCGTCCCTCGGGGGTGTACACCGCAGGCGCGGCCCAGAACTTCATGAATCTCGAGAACATCATGGTGGGGAAAAAGGTCTGCATCCTCGGCTCCGGCGACATCGGACTCATCATGGCCCGCAGGATGACCCTGGAAGGTGCGAAGGTGGAGGCGGTCTTCGAGATACTGCCCTATTCCAGCGGCCTTCCCAGGAACATCCAGCAGTGCCTCAACGACTACGGCATCCCTCTCCACCTCAACACCACGGTGACGGACATCGTGGGCAAGGGGCGCCTTGAAGGCATCAGGGTCGCCCAGGTGGGCGAAGACCGGTCCCCCATTCCCGAGACGGAGCGGTATATTCCCTGCGACACCCTGCTGCTGTCCGTGGGTCTTATCCCTGAAAACGAGCTGACCCGGGATGCCGGTGTGGAAATGGATCCCGTGACCGGCGGGGCGGTGGTGGACGATTCCTTCATGACGTCCGTTCCGGGTATTTTCGCCTGCGGCAACGTCCTCCACGTTCATGACCTCGTGGACTGGGTCTCCGTGGAAGCGGCGGAAGCGGGAAAATACGCCGCCTGTTTCGTCAGGGAGGGAAGCTGCGCCCTGCCGAGCCCCATCGGGGTGAAACCGGGGAGCGGTGTCCGGTACACCCTTCCCCAGTCCGTGTCGGGAGAAAGGGACGTGACCCTGTCCCTCCGGGTTTCCGCGCCGTGGAGGGACCGGTGCGTGGTGGTAAAGGACGAAGGCAGGGAGATCGCCAGAAAGCGGGAAATGAGGCTTCACCCGGCGGAGATGATCCGGATCGACCTGAAGAAGGAAACTGTTTCGGGCTGTTCCTCCCTGGAGGTGACGGTTGAATGAGCACGAGAGAATTTACCTGCGTGGTCTGCCCCAACGGCTGCAGCATAGTTGTGGATGTTGACAACGACGAGACTCCCGTCGTTACGAGGGTTCAGGGAAACGTGTGCAAGCGGGGTGAACTGTGGGCCCGCCAGGAGGTGGAAAACCCCATGCGCACCATCGCGTCCAGCGTGCCGGTGCAGCGGGGTGATTTCCCCCTGGCCAGCGTCCGGACAAGCCGCCCCATACCCCTGGCAAAAATACGGGAGGTGATGGAGGAGATCCGGAAGGTGTCAGTGGAAGCCCCGGTGGAGATAGGGGATGTCGTTCTTCCGTCCCCGGCGGGGTGCGATACGGAGGTCATCGCGACCAGGAAGGTTCGGAAAGTCCGTTAGGATTTCCAGACACAAAAGGAGGGAATGAATGTGAGGAAAAGCATCATCGCAGCAGTGGTCGTTCTCGCGCTTGTTTTTGCCGCAGGTCCCATGATCGTCGGCGCCGAGGCCAAGTCCTACCGGCTCAACATCGCCACCGCCACAACGGGCGGAGCCTATTATCCCATCGGCAACGCCATGGCCCAGATCTGGTCCAAGAACATCAAGGAAGTCATCAGGGCCTCCGCACAGTCCACGGCGGGCACCCCCCAGAACGTGGAACTGATGAGGAACGAGGAAGTCCAGATCGCCATCGGCCAGAACGGCATCTGCTACTATGCCTTCAACGGCAAGGGAACCTACGAGGGCAAGCCTCCCTACAAGGAGATGCGGGGCATGTTCACCCTCTATCCCAACGTGATGCACTGGATCGTCCGCAAGGACGCCGGGATCAAGTCCGTCGCCGACTTCAAGGGCAAAAAGTTCGTCCCCGGCCAGGTGGCCAGCGCCACCGAGATCAACAGCCGCGAGATGATGGAAGTGTACGGCCTGAACTACATGAAGGACCAGGGCGAGACCAACGTCACCGCTGATTACCTCGGCTACAACGAAGCGGTGGACCTTATCAAGAACGCCCAGACCGACGGGGCCCACATCGCCGGCGGCGTTCCCACGGCGGCCATCATGGACGTGCTTTCTTCCGGCGCCGGTGAACTCATCTCCATGGAAGAGGACAAGATCAAGGAAATCGTGGAGAAATTCCCCTGGTACTTCCCCTTCACCATTCCGGCAGGCTCCTATCCCAACCAGGACAAGGAAATCAGGACCATCGCCCTGTCCAACATCCTCTTCACCGACGTCCGCCAGGACGAGGAGCTCGTATATCTCCTGACCAAGGCGACCTATGACTTCCACGACGACCTCGTGGCGGCCCACAAGGCAACTGCCTATACGCTGCTGGAGAACTCCCTGAACGGAATGACCATTCCCCTTCACAAGGGAGCGGTGAAGTATCTGAAGGAAAAGGGAGTCAACGTACCGGAGAAGCTTATTGTAGACTAGCACCGGTTGTGTTTTTCAGGGGGAGGGGACGGGCTGTTCCCTCCCCTCATTCGTCCGTGCGGAGGTAATAGGCTGTGACTGATCAGAACGTTAAACTCAACGAGAATCAAGAACCGGCTGTTGACGTAATTTCGGAAGAAGAAGCGGAGAAGGTCCTCGAAAAAGCGGACGCGGAATCCCGGTTCCGGAAATATTCGGGAAAGTGGGCGGCGGTCATAACGGTCATCGCCTTTGCCATGTCCCTGTTCCACCTCTACACCTCGGGCTTCGGGACACTGATGGCCATGAAGCAGCGGAGCGTCCACCTTGCCTTCCTCGTGCTCCTGACCTTCCTTCTGTACCCCGGGTCGAAGCGGGCTCCCAGGGAACGGCCTTCGGTGATTGACTACATCTGGCTCGCCCTTTCCCTGTCGTCGAGCCTGTACATCCTCTTCGCCTTCGACGCCTTCAGCATCCGGGGAACCGCCATAACACCGGACTACGTCATGGGCACCGTCCTCATCGTCTGCATCCTCGAGGCGACGAGGCGGACCGTGGGCAAGGAGCTGATGATTCTTTCCATGCTCTTCCTCGCCTACGGCTACTGGGGGGAATACATTCCCGGCGTCCTCGGGCACACCGGGTTCACCTTCCGGCGCATCGTGTACCAGCTTTTCCTCTCCTCCGAGGGTATTTTCGGCATCTCCCTCGGCGTGTCGTCCACCTACATTTTTCTCTTCATCCTCTTCGGTGCCTTCCTCACCGAGACGGGCATGGGACGGTTCATCAAGGACCTCGCCATGTCACTGGCGGGAAGGACCATCGGCGGCGAGGCCAAGGTATCCATCGTGGCCAGCGGCCTCATGGGGATGATCAACGGAAGCGCCGTGGGCAACGTGGCGGCCACCGGAACCTTCACCATTCCCCTCATGACCGGCGCCGGCTTCAAGCCCGTCTTCGCATCTGCTGTCGTCGCCGTGGCGGGAACGGGAGGCATGATCATGCCCCCCGTCATGGGCGCGGCGTCCTTCATCATGGCCGAGTTTCTCGGGGTCCACTATGCCAAGATCATGCTGGCTGCGGCCATCCCGGCGGTGCTCTACTACCTTGCCGAGTACGCCGTCATCCACATCGAGGCCGTCAAGATGGGCATGAAGCCCATCCCCAGGGAAGAGATCATCCCCATCAGAAAGGTCATGAGGGAGCGGGGACACCTGCTCGTTCCCATCATCGTCATCGTGTACCTCCTGCTCATCGGCCGGACACCTCTTTATGCGGCTTTCTACGGCATTATCGCCTCGGTGGGCGTGAGCTTCATCACGAAGGAAACGCGGCTTACCTGGAAGTCCTTCCTCAAGGCAATGGAATCGGGCGCCCGGCAGAGCGTGGGCGTGGGCATCGCCTGCGCCGTGGTGGGCAACATCATCGGCATCACCAACCTCACCGGCCTGGGGCTCGTCCTGGGCGACAACATCGTCTCCCTCGCGGGAGGCAGCATCCTCATCACCACCTTCCTCACCATGATCGTCTGCGTCATCCTGGGCATGGGGCTTCCCACGACGGCCTGCTACATCGTCACCGCCACCATCGCGGCCCCCGCCCTTGTGAAGCTCGGTGTGAACCCCCTGGCGGCCCACATGTTCTCCTACTACTTCGCCTGCCTTTCCAACCTGACGCCTCCCGTGGCCATCGCATCCTACGGAGCGGCGGGCCTGTCGGGGCAGAGCCCGTCGGCAGTGGGCTGGACGGGATTCCGGATTTCCCTCGCGGGATTTCTCATCCCCTTCACCTTCATCTACAATCCGGACCTGCTGCTCGTGGGAGGGGATTACTTGTCCATCGCCCTGTCTACCGTGACGAGCCTGGTGGGCGTCATCGCCCTCGCGGCATCACTGCAGAATTATCTCTATGTGCCGATGAACGTCCTCCAGAGGCTCGGCATGTTTGTCGGCTCGCTGCTGCTCATTTTCCCCGGCGCCGTGACGGACGCGGCAGGAGTTGCCCTTGCGGCGGGCGTGTTCCTCTGGCAGAGGTCCCAGCGAAATGCCGCCGGTTCCGGTCGTGGGCTGCCCCGCTGAAGGAGGTCATGTGCTGTGAAAACGAAACTGAAATGGGGAAGGGAGGATATCTTCCTTTCCATCCCCGACAAAAACGTTCTGGCGGTGCTCGAACCCTCCGGTGGGGAGCCCGTGGCCGACCTGGCCGCCGAGGTTGCCGGGCTTGTGAAGCGCCCCACGGCGGGGCCGTCCCTGGAGGAAATCGTCTCCACCCATAAACCGGAGACGGCGGCTATCATCGTCAACGACATGACCCGGTCAACCCCCACGGCCGAGATGCTTCCTCCCCTGCTGGAGGAGCTGGAGCGGCTGGGTGTCCCCTCCTCGGGGATCGCCATAGTGGTGGCCACGGGAACCCACCGTCCCATGAGCGACGACGAAACGAGGCAGACCGTCGGGGATGCCGTCTTTTCCAAATACCGGGTGGAGAACCACGACTGCGATTCCCCCGATCTCGTGGACATGGGAACCCTCTCCACCGGCAACCGGCTGATGATCAACAGGACCGTGGCAGAGGCCGATCTCAGGCTCGCCATCGGCGAAGTGCTCCTGCACTACTATGCCGGGTTCGCGGGAGGGCGGAAAAGCATCCTGCCCGGAGTGGCGGGCCGGGAAACCGTCATGACGAACCACCGTATGATGACAGCCCCGGGGGTGGGCATCGGCGTGGTGGACGGCAACGTCCTCA
>NZ_JAESIH010000092.1 GCF_016756745.1 Aminivibrio sp. | reverse complement strand
AGATCATCTGCCGGTGCGAAAAGATCACCAAGCAGGAGATCCTGGACGCCATCGCCAATCCTCTCGGCGCCAGGACGCTGGTGAGCATAAAGTACAGGGCCCGGGCCTCCATGGGCCGCTGCCAGGGGGGATTCTGCGTTCCCCGCATTACGAGAATCCTTCGGGACGAGTTCGGCTGGAAGCCGGAGGATTTCCTGATGAGAGGCGCCGGGTCGCCCCTCTTCGTGGGCAATGTCCGGCCGGAGAAGGGAGGAGCTGCCCGATGAGCGGCGCGAAGAAATCAATTCCCGCGGTCCGCAGGGACGTGGTGGTCATCGGCGGTGGACCTGCAGGTCTCGCGGCGGCCGTGGCGGCGAAGGAGGCCGGGTGCGGCGACGTGCTCCTCATCGAGCGGGACCGCATCCTCGGCGGCATCCTGAACCAGTGCATCCACGACGGGTTCGGGCTGCACACCTTCAGGGAGGCCCTGTCCGGCCCCGAATATGCCGCCCGGTTCATCGACCGGTTCCGCGAGCTCGGCATTGCCGCCATGGAGGAGACCATCGTTCTTTCCCTGTCGGCGGACCGGGTTCTTGAAGTGAGCACCAGGGGAACCTACCAGCGCATCGAAGCCGGGGCCGTGATCCTTGCCATGGGCTGCAGGGAGCGCACACGGGGCGCCATCTCCATTCCCGGGCACCGCCCGTCGGGGGTGTATACCGCGGGAGCGGCCCAGAATTTCATGAACCTCGAGAACATCATGGTGGGGAAAACTGTCTGCATCCTGGGCTCCGGCGACATCGGCCTCATCATGGCCCGGAGGATGACCCTCGAGGGGGCGAAGGTGGAAGCGGTCTTCGAGATCCTGCCCTACTCCAGCGGCCTTCCCCGGAACATCCAGCAGTGCCTCAACGACTACGGCATCCCTCTCTATCTCAACACCACGGTGACGGACATCGTCGGCAAGGGGCGCCTCGAAGGCATCAGGGTCGCCCAGGTGGGCGAGGACCGGTCCCCCATTCCCGAGACGGGGCGGTACGTGCCCTGCGACACCTTGCTGTTGTCCGTGGGTCTTATCCCCGAAAACGAGCTGACCCGGGAAGCCGGGGTCGAGATGGACCCCGTGACCGGCGGAGCGGTGGTGGACGATTCCTTCATGACGTCGGTGCCGGGAATATTCGCCTGCGGCAATGTCCTCCACGTTCACGACCTGGTGGACTGGGTCTCCGTGGAAGCGGCGGAAGCCGGGAAGTTCGCGGCCTGTTTCGTCCGGGAGGGAGGCTGCTCCCTGCCGAGTCCCATCCGCGTGAGACCCGGAAGCGGCGTCCGCTACACCCTTCCCCAGGCCGTGTCGGGAGAGAGGAACCTGACCTTGTCCCTGCGGGTTTCCGCCCCGTGGAGAGACCGCTGCGTCGTGGTCCGGGACGGCGGGAAGGAGATCGTCCGGAAGAGGGAAATGCGGCTTCATCCGGCGGAAATGATCCGGATCGACCTGAAGAAAGAAGCTGTTTCAGGCTGTTCCTCCCTGGAGGTGACGGTTGAATGAGCACGAGAGAATTTACCTGCGTGGTCTGCCCCAACGGCTGTTCCATCGTCGTCGAGGTGGACGATGATGAAACGCCTGTAGTCACCAGGGTTCAGGGAAACGTGTGCAAACGGGGAGAATCCTGGGCCCGGCAGGAGGTGGAAAACCCCATGCGTACCATCGCTTCCAGCGTACCGGTGCGGCGGGGTGATTTTCCCCTGGCCAGCGTCCGGACCAGCCGCCCCATACCCCTGACAAAAATACGGGAGGTGATGGATGAGATCCGGAAGGTGTCCCTGGAAGCACCTGTGGAGATCGGCGACGTGGTTCTGTCGGCCCCTGCGGGGTGTGATACGGAGGTCATAGCGACCAGGAGGGTTCGGAAAGTCGGTTGACAGTTCCAGACATAAAAGGAGGGAATGAATGTGAGGAAAAGCATCATAGCAGTAGTGGTCGTTCTCGCGCTCATCTTTGCGGCAGGCCCCATGATCGTCGGCGCCGAGGCCAAGTCCTACCGCCTCAATATCGCCACCGCCACCACCGGTGGAGCCTATTATCCCATCGGCAATGCCTTCGCCCAGATCTGGTCCAAGAACATCAAGGAAGTCACCAGGGCCTCCGCCCAGTCCACGGCGGGTACCCCGCAGAACGTTGACCTCATGAGGAACGAGGAAGTCCAGATCGCCATCGGACAGAACGGCATCTGCTACTACGCCTTCAACGGCAAGGGGACCTACGAGGGCAAGCCTCCCTACAAGGAAATGCGGGGCATGTTCACCCTTTATCCCAACGTTATGCACTGGATCGCCCGCAAGGACGCCGGGATCAAATCCATCGCCGACTTCAAGGGCAAAAAGTTTGTCCCCGGCCAGGTAGCCAGCGCCACCGAGATCAACAGCCGGGAGATGATGGAAGCATACGGCCTCAATTACATGAAGGACCAGGGCGAGACGAACGTCACCGCCGATTACCTCGGCTACAACGAGGCAGTGGACCTCATAAAGAACGCCCAGACCGACGGAGCCCACATCGCCGGCGGCGTTCCCACCGCGGCCATCATGGACGTGCTCTCTTCCGGCGCCGGTGAACTCATCTCCATGGAAGAGGACAAGATCAAGGAGATCGTGGAAAAGTATCCCTGGTACTTCCCCTTCACCATTCCCGCCGGCTCCTACCCGAACCAGGACAAGGAAATCAGGACTATCGCCCTGTCCAACATCCTCTTTACTGACGCACGCCAGGACGAGGAACTCATTTATCTCCTGACCAAGGCGACCTACGAGTTCCACGATGACCTCGTGGCTGCCCACAAGGCCACGGCCTACACGCTGCTGGAGAACTCCCTGAACGGAATGACCATTCCCCTTCACAAGGGAGCGGTGAAATACCTGAAGGAAAAGGGAGTCAACGTACCTGAAAATCTCATTGTAGATTAGCACCGGTTTCGTTTTCAAGGGGAGGGAACGGACCTAAATCCGCAGGTTTTTCAGGCAGAGGGAGTGTCGCCGGGCACAGCGCCCGGGCCGAGAAACCGACACGGATGTCGGTTTCACAAGCAGGCAACCGGCGAACGCAGGGAGCCGTGTTGATCGCTTGGGCAGTTGTCAAGGACGACAATCTGCACCGGCGGCCCAAGCGAGCACCGGTGACACTCCCCGCTGCCTGCGGATTTAGGACGGAGTTGTTCCCTCCCCTCATTCGTTCGTGCGGAGGTAAACGGCTGTGACTGATCAGAACGACAAACTCAACGAAAATCAAGAACCGGTTGTTGACATCATTTCGGAAGAAGAGGCGGAGAAGGTCCTCGAAAAGGCGGACGCGGAATCCCGATTCCGGAAATATACGGGGAAGTGGGCGACGGTCGTAACGGTCATCGCCGTTGCCATGTCCCTGTTCCACCTTTACACCTCAGGTTTCGGGACGCTGATGGCCATGAAGCAGCGAAGCGTTCATCTGGCGTTTCTCGTGCTCATGACGTTCCTTCTCTACCCCGGGTCGAAGCGCGCTCCCAGGGAACGTCCCTCGGCGGTCGATTACATCTGGCTCGTCCTCTCCCTGTCGTCGAGCCTGTACATCCTTTTCGCCTTCGACGCCTTCAGCATTCGGGGAACCGCCATAACACCCGACTACGTCATGGGGACCATCCTCATCGTCTGCGTTCTCGAGGCGACGAGGCGGACCGTGGGCAAGGAACTGATGATCCTCTCCATGATCTTCCTCGCCTACGGCTACTGGGGCGAATACATTCCCGGCGTCCTCGGGCACACGGGGTTCACCTTCAGGCGCATCATCTACCAGCTCTTCCTGTCCTCCGAGGGCATATTCGGCATCTCCCTCGGCGTGTCATCCACCTACATCTTTCTCTTTATCCTCTTCGGCGCCTTCCTTACCGAGACGGGTATGGGCCGGTTCATCAAGGACCTCGCCATGTCCCTCGCCGGAAGGACCATCGGCGGCGAGGCCAAGGTGTCCATCGTGGCCAGCGGCCTCATGGGAATGATTAACGGAAGCGCCGTGGGCAACGTAGCGGCCACGGGAACCTTCACCATTCCCCTCATGACCGGCGCCGGCTTCAAGCCCGTCTTCGCCTCGGCGGTGGTAGCCGTGGCGGGAACGGGAGGCATGATCATGCCCCCCGTCATGGGCGCGGCGTCCTTCATTATGGCCGAGTTCCTCGGGGTACATTACGCCAAGATCATGCTGGCGGCGACCATCCCGGCAGTGCTCTACTACCTGGCCGAATATGCCGTCATCCACATCGAGGCCGTCAAGATGGGCATGAAGCCCATCCCGAGAGAAGAAATCATTCCCATTCCCATAATGAAGGTCATGAGGGAGCGGGGGCACCTGCTCGTCCCCATCATCGTCATAGTGTATCTTCTGCTCATCGGCAGGACGCCTCTTTACGCGGCTTTCTACGGCATCATCGCCTCGGTGGGCGTGAGCTTCATAACGAAGGAAACCCGGCTCACCTGGAAGTCCTTCCTGAAAGCCATGGAATCCGGAGCCAGACAGAGCATTGGTGTGGGCATCGCCTGCGCCGTGGTGGGCAACATCATCGGCATCACCAACCTCACCGGCCTGGGGCTCGTGCTGGGCGACAACATCGTTTCCCTCGCAGGGGGAAGCATCCTCATCACCACCTTCCTCACCATGATCGTGTGCGTCATCCTGGGCATGGGGCTACCGACGACGGCCTGCTACATCGTGACCGCCACCATTGCCGCCCCCGCCCTGGTAAAACTTGGGGTGAACCCCCTGGCGGCCCACATGTTCGCCTACTACTTCGCCTGCCTTTCCAACCTGACTCCTCCCGTGGCCATCGCGTCCTACGGTGCAGCGGGGCTGTCGGGCCAGAGTCCGTCCGCAGTGGGCTGGACGGGATTCCGGATTTCTCTCGCGGGATTCCTCATCCCCTTCACCTTCATCTATAACCCGGACCTGCTGCTTGTAGGGGGGAACTATCTCTCCATCGCCCTGTCCACCGTGACGAGCCTGGTGGGCGTCATCGCCCTGGCGGCGTCGCTGCAGAACTACCTGTACGTTCCCATGAACATCCTGCAGCGTCTGGGCATGTTCATCGGCGCCCTGCTGCTGATCTTCCCCGGCGTCGCGACGGACACGGTCGGGGTCGCCCTTGCGGCAGCCGTGTTCTTCTGGCAGAAGGCGCAGCGGAAGGCCGCCGGTTCAGGCCTTGGGCTGGCCCGCTGAAGGGGGGAAATCACAGTGAAAACCAGGCTGAAATGGGGAAAGGAGGATATTTTCCTCTCTATCCCAGACAGAAATATCCTGGGGGTGCTCGAACCTTCCGGCGGCGAGCCCGTGGCCGACCTGGCCGCGGAGGTTGCCCGCCTGGTGAAACACCCCACGGCAGGACCATCCCTGGAGGAGATCGTCTCCATCAATAAACCGGAGACGGCGGCCATCATCGTGAACGACATGACCCGGTCCACCCCGACGGCCGAGATGCTTCCTCCTCTGCTGGAGGAGCTGGAGCGGCTGGGCGTCCCTTCTTCGGGGATCGCCGTCGTTGTGGCCACCGGAACCCACCGGCCCATGAGCGATGAAGAAACGAGGCAGACCGTGGGGGATGCGGTTTTCGCGAAATACCGGGTGGAGAACCATGACTGCGACTCCCCCGACCTCGTGGACATGGGAACGTTGTCCACCGGGAACCGGCTGATGATAAACAGGACCGTGGCGGAGGCGGACCTCAGGCTCGCCATCGGCGAGGTGCTTCTTCACTATTACGCCGGGTTCGCGGGAGGGCGGAAAAGCATCCTGCCCGGAGTGGCGGGCCGGGAAACCGTCATGACGAACCACCGTATGATGACAGCCCCGGGGGTGGGCATCGGCGTGGTGGACGGCAACGTCCTCA
>NZ_JAESIH010000091.1 GCF_016756745.1 Aminivibrio sp. | reverse complement strand
TTACGACTCCGAAATGCCGGAACAGGCCCTCCCTTACCACCTGCACCTGCACGGGCTTGACCACTTCGCCGATCTCGTCGAAGCCGCCTATGATGCCGGTGAGACCGTTATAGTCCTTCACGGCGGCTATGGCGTCCCGGACCTTTTTGCCGTCGGTGCTCCCCGCCGTCTTTATTCCGTCCATGATGATCATGAAAGCGTCGTAGACGGAGGCACCCACCATGTCGGGCTCGAACTTGTGGCGATTACGGAATTCCGCCAGGAAATCCTGCACCACGGGGCGGGGATCGTCCCGGTCGAAGTTGGTAACGATGTAGAACCCTTCAGCGGCGTCTCCGGCGATCTCCATGAGCTTCGGGGAGTCGGCGCCTTCCTCGCCGAGAATCTTGGACTGGATTCCCAGTTCCCTGGCCTGGCGAAGGAGCGGCCCGGTCTGGAAGTAATAGCCGCTGGCGAAGATCACGTCAGGGTTGAGTTCCTTGATTTTCGAGAGATAGGGCTTGTAGTCCTTCTCGGAGAAGGGGTAGGCCTGCTCGCTGACAATTTTGAGATCGGGGGCGAACGTGGAGACATACTCCTTGAAACCTTCCGCGAGAGTCCTGCCGAAGTCGTTGTCGCTGGTCAGAAGAGCCACCGTCTTTCCGCCGAGAAGCTTGTGGGCGGTGTACCCGGCCGCCTTCCCCTCCACCATGCCCAGGAAGCCGTTCCGGAAGCAGAAGTCTCCGGCCCGGGTCACGTCGGGGTGAATGGCGTAGCCCGCCACGAGGGGAATCCCCTCCTCCTGGAAGATGGGGGCCACGGCCCGAGTGGGAAGGCTGTAGGAGCCGGCCACGAAGGCCGCTATTTTATCCTGCTCGATAAGCTTGTGGGCAAGGGCGACCGCTTCCTTGGCATCGGCCCTGTCGTCGTAGTAGACCAGTTCCACCTGTTTGCCCAGGACGCCTCCCGCCGCGTTGACCTGGTCGAGGGCGATCTGGACCGAATAGAGAGCGCTCGTGCCGTCGGCCGCCGCCGGGCCGGTCAGGGGAACGAGCATACCGATTTTCACCGTGTCCGCGGCTATGCCCGCGGACGAGACAAGAAGCACCGCGCACAGAGCAAGTATTGCCGTTTTCAGAATACGCATTTTTTTCACCTCCGAAAATTTGAGTGTGCCGTTCTCTTCTCCCGGGACAGGCTATCCTGTCCCGTACAGCCGTTTTTCGCTACAGGCCGAGGTAGGCCTCCCGGACCCCGGGATTCTTGAGAAGCTCTTCCGACGGGCCTTCGAGAACGATCCTGCCCGTCTCGAGGACGTAGGACCTCGAGGAAATGCCCAGGGAGGCCAGGGCGTTCTGCTCCACCAGCAGGATGGTCAGGCCGTGGTCCCGGTTGAGCATGGAAAGCACCTCGAAAACTTTGTCCACCAGCATGGGCATAAGCCCCATGGAAACCTCGTCCACCAGGAGCAGCTTCGGGTCGGCGATGAGCGCCCTGGAGATAGCCAGCATCTGCTGCTCCCCTCCGGAAAGAGTGGAGGCGAGCTGGGATTTCCGCTCCTCCAGCACGGGAAAGAGGGAGTAGATCCAGGCGAGTTTGGCGGCGAGATCGATGATGTGTCTCATGCCGAAGCACCCGGTGAGGAGATTTTCGTACACGGACAGCCTGGGAAAGACCCGGGCCCGCTCAGGAACGATGCGGATGCCGCTCCGGGCCCGTTCGTGGACCGGCATTGAGGTGACATCCTTCCCGGAGAAGGTTACCGATCCGCCCTTCGCGGGGACGATCCCCATGATGCAGTTCAGCAGGGAGCTTTTCCCGGCCCCGTTGGCGCCGATGACGGAGACGAGCTCCCCCTCCGCCACGGACAGGGAGATGCCCTCCAGGGCGTGGATGTCCCCATAGAAGACCTGGAGATCCCGCAGTTCAAGAAGCATAGGAGGATGCCCCCTTCCCGAGGTAAGCTTCCACGACCAGGGGGTCGGACCGGATAGCTTCCGGCTTCCCCTCGGCGAGCAGCCTGCCGTGGTCGAGGACCACGAGTCGGTCGGAGAGCCCCATGGCCACTTTCATGTTGTGTTCTATGAGGAGGACGGAAATCCCCCTGGCCCGCACCCCGAGCACCAGCTTCGAGAGCAGGCTCACCTCCTCGTGGCGCAGGCCGGAGAAGGTCTCGTCCAGCAGCAGGAGCTTCGGCTTCAGGGCCAGAGCCCGGGCCAGCTCAAGGCGCCTCTGGTTCCCCAGGGGAAGCTGTCCGGAAGGCGTTCCGGCGAGATGGGCGATGCCCGCCTCCTCCAGGATCTCCATGGCCTCGTTTCTGGAGGACTTCGTGTCCCAGGGGCCGAGGGAGGAGAAGACGCTCCCGTAGCGTTTCAGGCCCAGGGCCACCTGGACGTTGTTCAGCACTGACAGGGTGGAGAAGGGCTTCACCACCTGGAAGGTCCGCCCCACTCCCAGAGCGGCCATGCGGTAGGGGGGAAATCCGGCGGTGGAGACGCCTTCAAGCACGATATCCCCCTTCGTGGGGGCGTAGACGCCGGAGATGAGGTTAAAGCAGGTGGTCTTTCCCGCGCCGTTGGGGCCTATGAGCCCCAGTATCTCCCCCCTGGCGAGGGAGAAGGAGACGTCGTCCACGGCCTTCAGGCCGCCGAAACTGCGCGAAACGCCTTCGAGGCGGAGCAGAATGTCATCCATGGGTCGAATCCCTCCCCGGGCGGAACAGCCGCCGCAGAAGGCTGCCCTCGCCGAGGAGCCCCGCAGGCTGGAAACGGATCATGAGCAGCAGAATGGCGGCGTTGAGCAGCATGCGGTAGTCGATCAGGGGGCGGAAGACCTCGGGCAGGACGCCGAGGATCAGGGCGCCGAACACGGGGCCCCAAAGGGTGCCTATTCCCCCCAGGACCACCATGGACATCATGGAAACCGAGAGGGTGAAGCCGAAGTCCGTGGCGCTGATGAACCGCATGAGGTGAGCGTAGAGAGCTCCGCCCAATCCCGCCATGGCCGTCCCGAGGACGAAGGCCAGCAGCTTGAAACGGATGGGGGACACCCCCATGCTGGAAGCCGCCGTCTCCTCCTCCCGGAGGGCGAAGCAGGCGAGGCCCCCCCAGCTCCTGGTGAACCGCCGGGAGATAAACAGCACCGCAGCCAGGAATACGAGGCAGAGGTACAGGAAATTCGGCCCCCGGAGCCTCGTGCCGAGGAAGGTGATGCTCGGTATTCCTCCCAGTCCGAGGGCTCCTCCGAAGAAGGGAACGTACAGGAAGACGGATTCCACGATGAAATTGATGCCGATGGTGGTCACCGCCAGGAAGTCCTCCCGGAGCCGGAGGCTCGGCATGCCGAGCACCAGGCCGATGGCGCCCGTGAGAAGGATCACCAGCGGCAGGGCTGTCCAGAAGGTGAGACCGGCCTTCGTGGTGAGCAGTGCGGAGGCGTAGGCCCCTATGCCGAAAAATGCGGCGTGGCCGAGGGAAATCTGCCCGGCGTACCCCACGATGACGTTGAGGCCGCAGGCCACTATGGCCTGGATGGCGATGAAGGTCAGGATGGTGATGGAATAGTCGTTCACGGAATCCCCTCCCTTACCTGTTGCCCAAGAGTCCCTGGGGCCGCCAGAGGAGCACGGCGATCATGGCGATGAACGCCAGGGAATCCCTCGGCAGGGGGATGTTGGCATACCCGATGAGCAGCGTCTCCCCAACGCCGAGAAGCAGGGAGGCGAGCACCGCGCCCGGCAGGGACCCGAGGCCCCCGACCACGATGAGGGCGAGACATTTATAGGCGGGCACGGCCCCCATGGTAGGGTAGACCTGGTTGAAGTAGATCCCCACGAGGATGCCGGCCACCGCGGCCACCGCCGAACCGAGGACGAAGGTCATGCTGATGGTGTAAGAGCTGTTGATACCCATGGCTCCCGCTATTTCCCGATCCTGGGACGTGGCCCGCATGGCGAGGCCGAGCTCCGTTTTCGTCACGACGAACCAGAGGATCAGCAGCACCGCCGCGCTGACGGCATAGATGGAGATGATGGCGGGGGAGATGACCACGCCCCGGACGGTGATCCCGGGAAAGGGAAACTCGGCGGGAAAGGAGAGAATATACGGGCCGCCCAGGAGGCGGAAGATCTCCTCCAGGCCGAGAAAGACGGCGATGCTTCCGATGAGGGGCACAAAGGGCGGGTACTTCAGCAGGGGGGTGTAAATCATCCGCTCGATGGCAACTCCAAGGACGGCGCAGGCCGCCATGGCCGCCGGCACCGCCGGGAGCAGGCTGCCCGTGAGCGAAAATACGTACAGTCCGACATAGGCGCCCGCTGTGTACACGGCCGCATGGGCCACGTGAAGTATGCGCATGACGCCGTAAACCAGGGCAAGGCCGAGGGTGATGAGGGAATAGATCGCCCCCATGGCGACGCCGTTGAGCAACTGCTCGAAGAAGAGCTGCATGGCCGGTAAAACCTCCCCGCGGGAATGGCATCGAAAAAATATAAAAAAACGGTATTTATCTCTATCGGGTTCTAGTCAGGCATCGTCATTCTAGCACGTTCTCCGCCCCGTAGAAAACGGGGGGAATAAAATTCAAAATCCGCAGGCAGCGGGGAAAACTGAGGATTCAGGCGAAAATTTTTCCTGTTCAGTGTTCCCTGCCGCCGGAGATCTTCACGTCATCGCCTGTGGTGACCACGGCCTCGAGGGCTGCCTCGAGGGCTGCGGCAATGGTGGCGGCCGACATGGACGGGACGCTGTCCTTTTTCGCCGCCTGCTCCGGAAGATAGGGAACGTGGATAAACCCTGCTTTCACCGGCAGGCCTTTTTTTGCGGCGGCGTTCAGCACGCCGTAGAGCACGTGGTTGCACACGAAGGTCCCCGCCGTGTTGGACACCTTTGCGGGAATGCCCCGGGAGCGGATCCGCTCCGTCATGGCCTTCACCGGAAGGGTGGCGAAATGGGCCGCGGGCCCGTCGGGATCGATGGGCACATCGATGGGGCGGTTGCCCTCGTTGTCAGGGATCCGGGCATCGTCAACGTTGATGCCGACCCGCTCCACGGTGATTTCGAAGCGCCCGCCGGCCTGGCCGACCATGAGGATCCGGTCGGCGCCGGTCTCCTCCGCCCGTTTCACGATTGCCTCGATGGACTTGTGGAACACCGTGGGAATCTCCAGGATGTCCACGTCAGCCCCGGCTATTGTCCGGGGCAGGAGCTTCACCGCCTCGAAGGCGGGATTGACCGGCTCGTCCCCGAAGGGGTCGAAGCCCGTGACAAGCACTTTCATGATGGAATCCTCCTTCAGGCTGCCGGCCGTCATTCGTCCGGCGTTTTTTCTATCCGCCGATCTTGAAAAGGTCGCCCAGGGTGACTCCCGTGGGCCGCTCCTGGTCCCGGATGGTCCGCATGGCCGCCTGAAGGGTGGTCCGGATCTGGTCCGGGCTGTAGGAGGGGGGGAAGTAGAGGGCCGCCGAATCGTCATGCCCTCCTCCCCGCACCTTTTTTCCGTCCCGGAGCATGCCGACGACCTTGCCCGCCAT
Organism: Aminivibrio sp.; assembly: GCF_016756745.1. NCBI lineage: Bacteria > Thermotogati > Synergistota > Synergistia > Synergistales > Aminobacteriaceae > Aminivibrio > Aminivibrio sp. The sequence goes on along the minus strand of NZ_JAESIH010000091.1, from coordinate 821 downwards.
CTCGCTCCGGCTGCGGAGGGAAACGGCCCATTCCCCTGAGAACCGCTTCGCCGCCACGGCCACCAGGAGGGGAGGTTCCGCCATGCGGTCCAGCACGAGACCGCCGAAATCGGACACATCGCCGAACTCGAGGATTCCCGGCTCCACGAAGGCCAGGTCTCCCGAGCCCTTCCCCATTTTTTCCACCGCGAGGGCGAATCGCTTTTCCTGTTTTTCCACGAAATCCTCCCCGGCGGCCCGCTCGTAGGGAGCGAGGGAGGGGTCCGGGTTTTCCGCCAGCCTTGCCAGGAGGCTATAGGGACCGCAGAGGGTGATGAGGGCCTGCCAAAGGCGGCTGTCGGGGTTTTCGTTAATCCAGAGATCCCGGTCGTTGGCAAGCTCCACCAGGGGAGCGAGCCGCTCCAATCCCTGGGCTCCCCTGCCGAGGAGCCAGCGGTAATAGACCTTCGCCGCACAGAAGGCCGTATCCACCACAGCCCAGGGACGGCCTCCGTACCGGGCCGCCGTGGTTTCGTGATGGTCGAAGAGAAAGGGGTCTTCCCCTTCGGAATGGTGCCGGTCGAGGGCATCCACGGTCCGGCTGTCCTGGCAGAAAAGGTCCGCCACCAGGAAATCCTGGCCGGCGGAGACGCTTTCCAGGATCAGACCATCCACCGACCCGTACCCGGCGAGGGAGACCTTCAGTGGGCGCTCCCCCCGCCACCGGTGCCACGCAACCGCTGCTGCGGCGATGCCGTCCAGGTCAGTATGACTTATTACGTGAAGAAGGGAAGAACTCATGTCTCTTTCTCCTCCGAAATAACCAAGGTGAGTTTCTCATC
>NZ_JAESIH010000090.1 GCF_016756745.1 Aminivibrio sp. | reverse complement strand
TGACACTCTCTCTGCCTGAAAACCGGCTGATTTAGGATACATAAAAGGCAGGTTTCAATATAAACGAACGACAGCCTAAATGCTGATCGAAAGAAGTATCTTTCATCTCAATAAACATCTCCTGAAATTACACCTAAAACAAAATACAACCGTATAGTTTTATACTACAGTAAATATAAGAAGCATACCGGTGGTGTAGGTATATCGCTTGTGAGTGTATAGTTTTAAACCACAATAAATGCAATACCCCATAAAAACAATAAAAATGACCAATTGAAGACAAATCTACCTCGAAAAAGAAGTAGCATTACAAGGAATGCCTTCAGAATAAAGAAAAGGGAAGCAATGTTTCACGTGAAACATTGCTTCCCTTTTATATTAAATATCAATTAAGAGATAGATTTTCAGTCCGAATTATTGACTGGCAAAGCGAGTCTTAAATGCACTAAAAGGCGTAGAAAGCACTGACCTATACTGATCTAATGATGTTTCGCTAAGAGCCTAAATCCGCTCATTTTTCAGGCAGAGGGAGTGTCGCCGGGCATACGGTGAATTCGCCCTCCCCAGGGCGAAGAAATTATCCCCTGGGGGAGGGCACCTGAGGTGAGAGAAACCGACACGGATGTCGGTTTCACAAGCAGGCAACCGGCGAACGCAGGGAGCCTCGGGACTCGCTTGGGCAGTTGTCACGGACGACAATCTGCACCCCCCCGCCCAAGCAAGTTCCGGTAACACTTCCTCTGCCTGCGGATTCAGACACGATAAAATCTGTTTTTTTAACGCATTAATCTATAGTATTCAGAGGTTCCCTAAATCCGCAGGTACCAGTGACGCTCCCGCTGCTGGGTGCGGATTTAGGGATTATTTGCCGTATGGACGGCCGTCTTGAGTGCCTGGTTATCTGCGGTCCGCTGATCTCGAGACATCCAGTAGATCACGGGGCCGCTCAGGAAAGGGGCGTCTTTCAGAAGGCGGGGTCACCTGTAAGTCATCGGAGGTGGTTGTTGAAGGCGTAATTTGTATACATATATTTCTATTTCCCGGGAAATAAGTTACGACAAAGGCTTGCCGGCGGCAGGCCTTTGTCTATCCTACTATTTCCAAGAGCTCGACCTTGAAGGTGAGCTCTTTTCCGGCGAGTCGGTGGTTCGCATCGAGCTCAACGGAATCTTCTTCCACCGAGGTCACCGTGACGCTCATGGAGCTTCCTCCTCGGGACATCATCTGGAGGGTGTCGCCTACTGCAGGTTGGTAGTTTTCGGGCATCACGTCCCGGGAGACGGTGAATACCATGTCGTCACGCTTCTTCCCGTATGCTTCGTCCGGGGAGAGGACAAGGGTCCGCTCTTCCCCCACCTTCATACCGACAACCCCTTTGTCGAATCCGGGGATCATCTGCCCGGCCCCCACGGTGAACTCCAGGGGGCTTCTCCCCCTGGACGAGTCGAACACTTCCCCGTCGGAGAGGGTCCCAGTGTAATGGACCCTGATCTTTTTCCCTTTTTCTGCAATCATGTGCTGCTCCTTTCTCCGCCTCTCAGACGGAATGAATTTCTCCGGCCGTACGGCCTGGAAAAGAGTTCCTGTATTGTATGTGCTCAGCCCCACCCCGGCAAGGGGGAATTCTTCACGGTCCGGCCATGTGCTTGCCGCTCACGGCAGAGGATTAGGATGTACAATACTGTGGATCAGGTTTCGGGACCGGGTGCCCCCCAGAGGGGGTGGCTCTTCACCTCCGTCGAGAGCGAATTCACCTTATGCTCGGCGACTCTCTCTCTGCCGGGGAAAATAGTGGATTTAGGGTATTCCGTACCGGAAGTACAACGTCTATATCGACTGGCGATCCTAAATCCGCAGGCACCGGTGAAACTCCAGCTGCCTGCGGATTTCGGTTGCAGCAGGGGTTTTGCTTTCCCGGCGGGCCTTCACAGTCTTCGGGGGCCTCGGAACGTCAGGATACCTCGGCCGTCTTGCCTGGAGGGTCTTCCAGAACAGCGCGCTTTCCCCTTCATCCTTTCTCTCGTTGGTTTTGCCGTCATCCGACTCGTCATTCTCCGGCAGAGAAGGGAGAAGCGGATTACCACCGCTCTCCGTTCCTTCCTTTCCGCCCGGGTGAGAAATTTTCCCGAAAACGGACGTTAGGGGAAAGGAAATATCCGATGAAAAGAGGTCGCTTTTTTTGGAGCTTTTTCTTGCTGCTCTCACCGTGACCATACTCTATAGGACCGCCAGGGCATTTCTACGCCTTGTTTCGGGCAGGAAGGACAGGGAATCTCCGGGGAAGCTCCTGAAGGATTCTGAAACGGGACGCCCCGGTGCCGCGGAGCCCGCCCGGTGGTTCGGCTCTACGGAAATGCCCGCGGTGAACGGATATTCCGTTCCCGGAGGCTTGGTCTACGTGGGAGAAAAGCTCCTTGACTATTCGGGCTTCAATGATCCCTGCCTTCTCAATCCCTCGCTCAGGGCTGCCCCCGGCCTTTCTCCGTCGGCTCCGCTGCCGGAGCAGAAGCTCCACTACGGAAAAATGACCCCGGAGCAGCGGGGAGCCTATCTGTCGTGGCTCGCTGGGGGACGGAATGATCCTGACGCCGCTGTTCCCTATGTTTTCCTGTTCTTTTACGGTCTCGAGCGGCGCCTCATGGTGGACGGCCAGCGGGGAGGCGTATCTCCCGAAGAGCGGTCGGACATGGTGCTGGAAGTCCTCCGGCTGCTCCAGATTTACGGAGGACACCGAACCTTCAGGGGGCACGCCCGGAACCTTCTGGCCATGGAATGGGTTCTCTGGGGGAACCCCGACGATCGGCCCGGCTATATCGACTTCTCCGACAGGTACTGCGCGGAGCCTTTCACAGCCGTGCTTGCCCGGTACGCGGCCCTCGACAGGCCCATACCGGCGGATGCGGCCCTTCAATGGCTGATTCTTCACCCGGAGCAGGGGCTGAAGACCTCCGCAAGACGTTGCCCGGACCTCTTCAGGGAGCTTTTTTTCCTCCGCTACAGAGAAAAGTACGGCGAGGGGATAATTATCCACCCCAACAGGACCCCTCTCACACTCACCTACAGGGCGGCCACGCCCTCCCTCGGGGACTGGCTGAAGATCCGAATCCCGGGGCTGCCGAATCCCTTTGTCCTTACCGCGCCGGTGAAAAGACTGGCGGCCATAGCAGCAAGGTGTGCCGGCGAGCTGGACGGCTACAGCAGATTTTTGGCCCGGGGAGGAAGTCCCGAATCCCCTGAGGCTGCCGCTCTTCTTCCGGCGGAGCTGCTCACCGGTCGTGGTGGCGGAGAACAGCTCCGGGAGAGGCTCGCCCGACTCTGCCCGGAAAACCCCAGCCTGACTGACATGGGGAAAATCCTTGCCGTCCTCGGACAAAGGCCTCCTCTAAAAATGGACCGGGAAAGAGCGGCGGAGATCGCCGATGCACTGGCGGCCTTCGACTTCGGCATGGCCCCCGACCCCGGTATTCACGGCTTTGTCCCGTTGCCGCACGGCCCTGTAGCCCTCTTTTCCCCCCGGATCGTCCCCTCTGCCCGAGAAAAATTTGCCGCCCTGACGGCACTGATCCGACTGGGCAGCCTGGTGGCCCAGGTTTCGGGAGAAGCCACGGAAGGTAAGCGAAGGGTAGTGGAGAATCTCGTTTCCTCCGATGAGACCCTTTCCCAGGAGGAGAAACGGTCCCTTTCAGCCCTCTCTCTATGGGCCTTTGCCGTGCCCCAGGGCGCCGCATATATCAGGGGGGTTCTGAAACACCTTCCGGAGGAGACAAATCGTTCCCTGGGACGTATTCTCGGAGCCATCGCAGCCGCAGACGGCAGGGTGGACCCTTCGGAAGTCCGCGCCATAGGGAAGCTCTACGGCTACCTCGGCCTCAACTGCGACCAGGCGGCCCGGGACATCCACGCTGCTGTGTCCGGCTCGTTCGTCCCATCCGCAGGAACGAACGCAAAGGGGTTCTCCCTGGACATGGATCTCATCCGCCTCAGGCAGGAGGAGGCCCGGGAGGTGAACGGCGTTCTCCGGGAGATAGTCGCCTCCCCGGAAGAAGCCCTCCCCGCACAGAAGCCGCCGGAGGCGGACGATCCCCTCGCCGGCCTGGACGGGTCCCACCGGGAGCTGCTTTCCGCCCTGCTGAAGCGGGAAACATGGCGGAGGCAAGAATATGAATCCCTCTGCGCCTCCCTGTCCCTTCACCCCGACGGAGCGCTGGAAATACTGAACGAATGGGCCTTTCCCGCTGCGGGGGCGCCTCTCGCCGAGGACGGGGATCCCCTTTATATCGACCTATCCCTAGCCCAGGAGGTTCTTTCCCATGGACAGCAGGAAGACGAAAATTCGATCCCATGAGCGGGGCGCCATTCTCCAGTCTCTCCTGGCTGACACCTTCGGCGGCGGTGATGGGCAGCCCGGTACCTGGACGTCCCGGGACCGCCGAATGGCTTGCCGGCATGGTTGGGCGGAAATGATAAAATGAGCGGGCGAGCCGGCCCCGCCGGAGGGCGATCAGATCCCGCTCCGCGTGCTTTGCGGAGGCCCCTCGGGGGCGTGGAGGCGAGAAGTCGGCATGGATGTCGGTTTCACAGGCAGGCAAACGGCGAACGCAGGGAGCCGCGGTGATCGCCCGGGCAGTTGTCATGGACGATGACCCGCGCCCCCGCCCAGGCGGCCATCGGTGACGCTCCCCCTTGCCTGCGGATTTACGCACAGGAGATGAAATTCATGGACTTCCGGAAACGCATGGTCGACTACGGCATAAATACAGGAATACTGCCCCGGGGACCCCGGAACGCCATTACCGACGTGGAGGGAGTCCGGGTGGGACACTGCACCCTGGCCGACGGCCCAGTGCAGACGGGAGTCACCGCCCTTCTGCCCCACGGGGGCAATCTCTTCAGGGAGAAGCTTCTCGCTGCCTGCCACGTGATCAACGGCTTCGGCAAGTCTGCCGGGCTCGTCCAGGTGGAGGAGATGGGCACCCTCGAAACGCCCGTGATCCTCACCAACACCTTCGCCGTAGGGACGGCTTCCGAAGCCCTCGTCAGGCACATGCTGGCGGACAACCCCGACATCGGCCGGGAGACGGGAACGGTCAACCCCGTGGTGTGCGAGTGCAACGACGGCTTCCTCAACGACATCCGGGGTTTCGCCGTCCGGGAGGAGCACGTGCTCCGGGCCCTCGCTTCCGCGTCGGAGAACTTTGACGAGGGGGCCGTCGGGGCGGGCAGGGGCATGTCGTGCCATCAACTCAAGGGCGGCATCGGCACGGCCTCCAGGGTCGTCAGGGTGGAAGGAACTTCCTTCATCCTAGGAGTCCTCGTCCTCTCCAACTATGGCCGGCTGGAGGACTTCCGGGTGGACGGGCGGCACATCGGCCCCGTCATAGGGAAAATCCACCCGCCCCAGGATGAGCAGGGGTCCATTATCGCCGTGATCGCCACTGATATCCCCCTCACGGAGCGTCAGCTCCGCCGGGTCGCCCGCAGGGCGTCCGTGGGCATCACCAGGACCGGGGCCTTCATCGGCAGCGGCAGCGGGGAAATCGCCCTCGCCTTCACCACGGCGAACCGCTTCCTCCACCACGAAACGGCGCCCCTAGTCTCCCTCTCCATGCTGAACGAAAACCATATCAACCTCGCCTTTCGGGCTGCCGCCGAGGCGACGGAAGAAGCGGTGCTCAACTCCATGGTCCGGGCGGAACCCGTCTCCGGAAGGGACGGACATGTCAGGCACTCCCTGGCGGAGTACGCCCATCTCTTCGCTCGGCAGTGATCGGGCTTCGTCGAAAAGGAGAATGATCCCATGAACAGCGGAACGGACTTTCCGAGCCGGGCGGCGGATCTGCACAGGAACTCTTTTGTGACGGACGCCCATTTCGACCTTCTGCCCTTCGTGGTGGAAAAACGGGAGGGGGAGGAGAGGCACGGGTCATCGAGCGGCAGTACCTTCCCGGCCTCCGGGAGGGGGGGACCTGGTGGTCCTCAATCCGCAAATTTTTCAGGCAGAGGGAGTGTCCCCGGGCATACGGTGAATTCATCCTCCCCAGGGGCGAAGAGATCTCGCTCCGCGCTCTTTGCGGAGAGATCCCCCGGAGAAGGGCGCATGAGGTAAGAGAAACCGACACGGATGTCGGTTTCACAGGCAGGCAACCGGCGAACGCAGGGAGCCGCGGGACTCGTTTGGGCAGTTGTCAGGGACGACAATCCGCGCCCCCCGCCCAAGCGAACACAGTTAACGCTCTCCGCTGAGGTGCGGATTCAGGTTCCTTTCGGGGTAATGAAAATTTCCCAAAAAAGTGTATGATACTGAATAAATAGTATAACCAGGAGGGAATCTGATTGGGGATCTACATGAACAATGGTGCCACCACCTGGCCGAAGCCCGAGTGCGTCGCCAAGGCCATGGCTGACTTCCTCACCGGC
>NZ_JAESIH010000089.1 GCF_016756745.1 Aminivibrio sp. | reverse complement strand
TTCCCGTCTCCGATGCGGAGAGGGTCCAGCGGCGCTGTTTCGTCCGGGTGCCCTGCCTTCTCAAAACGTCTTTCTTCCGCCTTGAGGGAGAGGAAATAAAGCCCGAAACAGAAGAGTGGATCTCCGCCGTCTCCCGGGATATCAGCCTGGGGGGCGCGGGTGTTGTGGTGCCCGAGTCCCTTTCGGGTCGTTTCAAGGAACAGGACAGGGTCCTGATGAAGCTTCCCCTGCAGGAAGAGACGTTTTTTCTTGCCGGAAAAGTTGTGAGAAAGCTCAAAAAAGAGGATAACTGGGAGATAGGCTTCGCTTTCGAATCCATGCCCGGTTCCGTGGAGAAACCGCTCGGGGCCTTCATCCGCCAGCAGGAACTGGCGGGACGCCAATAAATCACTGAAGGGATTGCCATGACAGAGTCGAGAATACGTGTACTTGTGGTGGACGATTCGTCCTTTATGAGAAAGATCCTGAGCGACATTCTCGGAGGGGATCCCCGCATCGAGGTGGCAGGAACGGCGCGGGACGGGGAAGATGCCCTCAGGAAGATCGCCGAACTCTCCCCCGACGTGGTCACCCTCGATGTGGAGATGCCGAGGAAAGACGGGCTCTCCACCCTTGAAGAGATCATGAAACGGAACCCCCTTCCCGTCATCATGGTGAGCAGCCTGACCCGGGAGGGGGCTCAGATTACCCTGCGAGCCCTTTCGGAGGGAGCTGTGGACTTCGTGGCCAAGCCGTCGGGGTCGATCTCTCTCAACATGAGAGATGTCTCCGCCGATCTTGTGGCCAAGGTCATAGCGGCCAGTACCGCCAGGGTTGGGGGCAGGGAAAGAAAAGAAACCCGTCCCTTGACGTCCTCGCCCGTACTGCGGCCGGAGAGGCCCCGGCTTCAGCCATCGTTACCGCCCCGGGCGGGCCGACCGGAGATCCTTGCCATCGCCGCCTCCACAGGGGGGCCGCGGGCCCTGCAGCAGATCGTTTCCCGGATCCCCGGAAATTTTCCTGTGCCCATCGTCATCGTACAGCATATGCCGAAGGATTTCACCCTGTCCTTCGCGAAACGGCTTGACGCCATGTCGGAGCTTGATGTGGCCGAAGGGGCTGAAGGGATGGATTTGAGACCGGGACTAGCCGTAGTCGCTCCAGGGGGGTATCATATGATAGTGAGGCGGAACCAGGCGGGCCGGCTGATCTGCGGCCTGTCCGACGCCCCGCCCCTGCTCTCGGTGAAGCCGTCGGCGAACATCATGTTTCTGAGCGTGGCCGATGAGCTGGGAGGCAGGGCCGTCGGCGTGATCCTCACGGGAATGGGAAGAGACGGCGCCGACGGGGCGGCAGCCCTGAGATCGAAAGGCGCCAGGATCATCGCCGAGTCCCAGGAAACCTGCATTGTGTACGGCATGCCGAAGTCGGCGGTGGAGCTCGGGGTAGTGGACGAGCTTCTCCCCCTGTATTCCATACCTGAAGCCATGATCCGAAGCGTGAGAGAATGAACAGACTTTACGAAGCCGGAGATGATCAGCCATGACGAATATGGATATGAGCCAGTATCTTGGGGCGTTTCTCGACGAGGCGGGAGACAATTTGAAACACCTCGACGATCTCATCCTCGCCGTTGAAAAGGACCAGACGGACATGGACAACATCGCTGAGATCTTCCGGTCGGCCCACACCCTCAAAGGCATGTCGTCCACCATGGGATTCGACAAGATGGCTTCGCTCACCCACGCCATGGAGGACATGCTGGATTCGGTCCGCAGGGGAACATACAGCCTCAAGGCGAAGGATATCGACCTCCTCTTCAGATCCCTGGACACCCTCCAGTCCATGGTGGATTCCATCCGGAACGGCGGCGGGGATGGTTCGGTCGAAACCGAAGACCTCGTGTCCGCCATGAAAAACGCGGCGAAAGATGTGCAGACGGCCGAAAAAAAACCGGAGGAAGGCCCTTCTCCGGGAGAGGAAAAAGAGTTCTCCGTGCAGGAGCTGCAGTGGATCTCCGAGGCCTCAAGCCTGGGGCTGAATGTATACGAGGTCCGGGTGTCCCTTTCTCCGGACTGCCTGCTGAAAGCCGCCCGGGCCTACATGGTGGTGAGCCGGCTCGATGAAATGGGAGACATCATCAAGACGGTGCCTCCGGTGGAAGCCCTGGAAAACGAGGAATTCGACCACGAATTTATAGTATATGCCGCCACGTCCCGTTCCCTTGAGCAGGTCCGGGAGGCCGTGGCGAGGATCAGCGAAGTGGCCGGCGCTGACGTCCGGGAGGTCAGCCGCGACAGTGCGGTTTTCGCGGCGGCCCGGGAAACCGTCAAGCTGCCGGAAGAGGAAACTCCTCCCGCGGGAGCCGGCAGGAAAGAGAAGGCTCCTCCCTCCGGCGGGAGCGTTCCTCCCGCTCCTGCCCGACCGCAGCGAAAATCCGAGGCTGCCAAAAAAACCAACCAGACGGTTCGTGTCGACATCGGGCGGCTGGACAAGCTCATGAACCTGGTGGGAGAGCTCGTGATCGGACGGGCGAGGATCGAGCGCCTGGTCCAGGAGGCCCATCTCCGTGAGTTTGACGAGCCCCTTTCGCAGCTCGGGAGAATTTCCGGGGACATCCAGGAGCTTGTGACCAAGCTCCGCATGGTACCCGTGTCCTTCATCTTCGAACGGTTCCCCCGCCTCGTGCGGGATCTTTCCAAGACCCTCGGCAAGGAGGTCGAACTGGTAATGGAGGGGCAGGAGACCGAACTCGACCGGACGGTCATCGACGAGATCGGAGACCCCATGGTGCATGTCATACGGAATTCCATCGACCACGGCGTCGAGACCCCTGCGGAACGGAAAAAGGCGGGCAAGCCGGAAAAGGGACTCATCCGGATTTCCGCCTACCAGGAGGGCAGCGGCGTCATCATCGAGGTGACCGACGACGGGAAAGGCATCGATGCCTCCAAGGTCAGGGCGAAGGCCCTGGCAAACGGCACCATTACAGAAGAGGAATCGGCGGCCATGTCCGACGAGGAAGTGGTGAACCTCATCTTCCTCCCCGGCTTCAGCATGGCGGAAAAGATCACTGACGTCTCGGGGCGGGGAGTGGGCATGGACGCCGTGAAGACGAAGGTGGAGTCCCTCGGCGGCCAGTTCGACGTTTCCACGGAAGTGGGGGTCGGTACAAGGGTCTTCGTCCGCCTGCCCCTCACCCTCGCCATCGTTCTCGCCCTCCTCATCAAGGTGGGGGACGAAACCTACGCCCTGCCCCTGGAGAACGTGGAAGAGACGATTCTCGTGAAGAAGGAAAACGTGAAGACCGTCCACGGAACTCCCGCCACCCTCCTCCGGGGTGACGTGCTCACCCTGTGCGACCTTGCCGAAATGCTGGGCACCTCCAGGAGCGGGGAAGAGGAGAGCGACGAGTATCCCGTGGTGGTGGTGAAGACGGGGAAAACGGGGAAGACGCGGATCGGCTTCATCGTGGACGAACTCATCGGCCAGCAGGATATCGTCATCAAGTCCCTCGGCCGCTTCCTGTCGAAGATCCGGGGGATCGCCGGGGCCACCATCCTCGGTGACGGTAACGTGGCGCTCATTCTTGACGTGGCCGGCCTGTACGGCAGATAGGGAAAGGAGCCGCCATTTCATGGATCTCGCAAATTTCAGCCACCTTCAGCTCGATGCGATGCGGGAAGTGGGCAACATCGGCGCCGGGAACGCCGCCACGGCGCTTTCCGTCATGCTCGCCCGACCAGTGGACATGGATGTCCCCAGGGCGGAACTGGTGTCCATCTATGATCTGGCGGAATATTACGGCGACCCCCTCACCATGATGTCGGCGGTGTTCGTCCGGTCCGAGGGGGAGTTCACCTGCAGCCTCATCTTCATCCAGGAAGAGGACGACGGCAGGAAGCTCGTCGATCTTCTCATCAGCCACCAAACGGGCGGCATGGAGCCCGGCGACATGCCCGAAGGGATGCGGGACAGTGCGCTGACGGAAGTGGGCAACATCATCCTCAGCTCCTTCCTGAACGCCATCAACGTTCTCATCGGTGGAACCCACAGCATTTCCGTTCCCGGCGTCGCCCACGACATGCTCGGCTCCATACTCGACGTGGTGGCCTCTATATTCGGCCAGTCCGGGGAACACGCCCTGATCGTGGACACGGCGCTGAAAGTGGAGAATGTGGAAGGGGGCATCTCGGGAAAAGTGATCATGCTCCCGGATCCCGGGTCCCTGGAAATTCTCCTCGGAAAGCTGCAGGTGCTTTGACGAATGGACAAGGTACATCACGTCGGGATGGCCGATATGGTGGTCGTATCAGCTCCCGAGTCCCTTGTGACGCTCGGGCTGGGTTCGTGTATCGGGCTTGTGCTCTTCGACCAGACCGCGAAAGTGGCGGGCATGGTCCATATCATGCTTCCCGACAGCCGCGGCGCCGGCCTGAAGGCACTCGAAAAGCCGGGAAAATTTGCCGATACGGCCGTTCCCGCCCTGATCGCCGAGGTCTGCCGCAAGGGAGCCGTCCGGTCCCGCCTGAAGGCCAAGATGGCCGGCGGATCCCAGATGTTCACCCTTCCCGGCGCCCAGACCGATTTTCTCGCCGTGGGCAGCAGGAATGCCAAAGAGACGGAGGCGCTGCTCAAACAGCACGGAATTCCCATTGCCGCCATGGACACGGGAGGGAACAAGGGAAGGACCGTGGAATTTTCCACGAAAACATGGATGCTCACGGTAAAGGTACTGGGAAAGGGAACGGCGGAAATCTAAAACTTCGTGCTGACAGGAGGAACCATGGAACAGGAACGGAATGAAGTTCGGGAAGACCTGCGAGACGAAACCGATCTCTCTTCCGCCGCGGCGCCTGACGGCGGAGGGCGTGGTGCCGGTGGACCGGAGACTCCCCAAGAGACTCCTCTCCCGTCGCTGCTGGATGCCCTGCCGAAGGAGACTGCGGACGAGTTGTGTTCCATCTTCTCCTGCTCCCGGGAGGCCCTTGAAGTCATCCTCCGGAGCACCTCTGGGGATCCGTCGAAGATACTGGCCCTGGTCAGGACGCTGACGCCGGAGTATATCGCCGTCAAGGTGCGGTTCGATGCCCGGAAGAGGGGGGAGCTCGGCGGCGCCCTGTGCTTTGTGGCCAGGGGAAACACCGGCGAGATCCTGGACGAAAGTTTCTGGGTCAGCGGAAAAAGCCTTCCGGAAACCTTCGACATCGGCGCCGGCTGGGAGTCGGTCAGAACGGCCATTTCCACCATAGGCGGCACTCCGGAACGGACCCTCTATACCCGCATGCTCAAGGCTGCGAAGGCAGTCTTTACTCCCACCGCGGTCAACAAACTCTTTCAGTCCGAAAGCGCGAAGGAAGAAATACTCTCCGCTCTCGGCGAAGCCTTCTCTGAAATCGTCCATTACGATCTCGTCTATAACCTCGAGACGGAAATCTTCAACAAGGCACGGCTCGAAGCCGGCGGGATTACCGTGGACGAAAAGCCGAAGGAAGCCCCGGTCCGGGAAGACGAGAACGATCCTTCCGTCCTGGGATCTCTCGGTACGGTCCAGGTGCCCTGCAGGCCCGTCCTTGACCCCGTTCACGGCAAGGCGGTTTCCGACCTCAAAAGAGGCGACGTCGTCGAGGTGGAGCTCGAAAAGACGGGCGGCATGTCCGCCATAATTTCCAAAGTATTCGAGCGTTCCGGTGAACGTCCCGCCTTTCCCGTCCTCTCGGTGGAAAGGCTGCCGAGCAGCCGGCTTCTCGTGAAGCTTCACATCAGCGAGGGCATCGAGGGGGTGCTGAGTGCGGGAACGGACCTGAAGCTCAAAACGGGCGACAAGGCGGCGGCGAAGATCCTGGGAAAGAACGCTCCCTTTGCTGTGGGGAAAGTGTTTGCCGCAACGGTGCTCTTCCTGCTGCTTGCCGTACTCTTCTTTTTCTTCTTCGGACGGTAGGGGGTGCTTTTGTGGTCCTGAAAGCCCCGGATGCCGAACTTTGGGAAGAATACCTCAAAACGGGGAGCTCCCGTGCCCGGGAAAATATAGTCAAAAGGTACCTTCCCCTCGTCAAGTACGTGACTGCCAGGATGGCCGTCTCGCCTCCGTCTGGGCTGGACTACGACGATCTTCTCAGCTTCGGCGTTTTCGGCCTTCTTGACGCCATCGACCGGTTCGACGTATCCAAGGGATTTTCCTTCCAGACCTTCGCCGTTCCCAGGATACGGGGAGCGGTTCTTGACGAACTCCGAAAGTACGACTGGATCTCGAGGACGGGCAGGGAGAAGCTCCAGCGGCTGGGAAAGGCCATGGAGACCGTCCTGCAGGACAGAGGGACCCTTTCGGACCAGGCCCTCATGGATGTCCTGGGAATGGACGAAAAAGAATACAGGGAGACTCTCGAACTGTCCAGCAGGAGCTATATCGTCTCCCTCGACGAAGTGCTTTCCCTGGAGGATGGTGACGTCAGCAGAGAGGGGATCATACCCGATGACGGGGAAAGCGCCGCCGAACTGCTCGAGGACGAGGACGAAACAGTCCGTGTTGCGGGAGCCCTGAAAAGGCTGCCGGAACGGGAAATGCAGGTCATTTCGCTGTATTATTATGAAGGTCTGACGCTCAAGGAAATAGGGAAAGTCCTGGGAGTCACGGAATCCAGGGTCTCCCAGATTCACGGCAAGGCTCTCGCGGCCCTTCGGGGGATACTCGCTGCGAAAGGGTAAAGAGAGTTTCACCGGCTGAATCCCGGAGCGGCGGGGAGGTCCGGGAAAAAGGAACAAACACGTCGGGGAGGCGGCTTTG
>NZ_JAESIH010000088.1 GCF_016756745.1 Aminivibrio sp. | reverse complement strand
ACGCGGCGATGAACAGAATGCACCCTCTAGGCGTCGGCAAGCCGGAGGACGTAGCGAACGCGGTTGCGTTTCTGCTGAGTCCCGCGGCACGATGGATGACGGGAAGCGTTTTGGACGTTGATGGTGGATACGGTTGTGTGTAGGGTGTTTTTTTTAATTGGGTGCACTTACGACGTGGTGTTTTCCGTCGTGCCCGCCCGGAGGAACCCCTATTTCAACATGGTGGAAAAAAACGGCAAGGGACGATTCTCCCTGTGCAAGCCGTCCGCTTTTGTGGCCCGCCAGCAGGCGCCGGAAGTGTTCGACATGAATGCTTCCATATATGTTTATAACCCGAAGGTCTTTGCAAGAGGAGTCAAATCTCCCGCGGCACTGGATCTCGACGTGTTCGTCATGCGGGATTTCGGTGTCATAGACATTGACCACGAGGAAGATTTGGGGATGATGAGCCTCCTCCTTGAGCACGGTGAACATCTTCTCCCAGAGGGGCTCCGCGAGAAAAAGAAAATGCTGATGGCGCAAGCGGGCGGCGGGTATGAAGGGAGGGTGGAGTGATGATGGAATATTCGAAGCAGCATGACGTAAAGAAACTCCTTCTTCAAGGAACGAAGAGCGTCCTGGAAGCGGTGCAGCACCTGAACGACACCGGCTCCCAGATTTTGTTAATTGTCGACGATTCCGGGAAACTTTCCGGAACACTGACCGACGGCGACATCCGGCGGTGCATCAGCGCAGGGAAACCGCTTTCCGCGCCTGTTATTTCCAAATGTTCTCATCTTTCAAGGCGGGTGATCCTTAGTCGCGGCGTGCAGATAATGGAGGGAGCAACAGTTCAGTGCGGTGTTTTTTTAGGTGAAAACAGCATTGTCAACAGCGGTGCGGTCGTTGATCACGACTGTCGTATAGCTTCGCACGTCCATATCGCCCCCGGTGCTGTACTCTCCGGAGGAGTGCATGTAGGCGAGGGAGCGCATATAGGAACTGGTGCAGTTGTGATCCAGGGAATCTCCGTCGGAAGGAATGCGCTTGTTGCGGCTGGATCTGTTGTGGTGTCCGATGTTCTGGACGGATATTTGGTTATGGGAATACCTGCAAGGAGGAAAGAGCGATGAAATACTGCACGCGATGCGTCATGCCCGATACTCGCCCCGGAATAGTATTTGACGAAGAAGGAGTATGCTCGGCGTGTCGGGCATACGAACGTAGAAAACAGATAAACTGGGAGAAACGATACGAAGAGCTGAAGGCTCTCTGCGACAAACATCGCAACAAGGGGCCCTATGGCTACGATTGCATGATCGCTGTCAGCGGAGGCAAAGACAGCCACTTCCAGACGCATGTGATGAAAGAGAGAATGGGCATGAACCCCATCCTCGTTTCCGTAGAGGACAATTTCCCCATGACTGAGGCAGGCAAGAACAACATAAGGAACATCTCCGAGACTTTTGGCTGCGAAATCATCGCTATAAAACCAAACATCCGTGCGCAGAAGCGCCTGATGCGGACCATGTTTGAAAAGTATGGGAAACCCACGTGGTACATAGATAGGCTTATCTACACCTATCCACTGCACATGGCGGCCAAGTTCAAGATTCCGCTTCTGGTGTACGGAGAGAACATAAGCTACGAGTACGGCGGACACGGCGCAGTGGAAACACCTTCCGCCAGAGAGCAAATATCTAACGGCGTCGCGGCTGACATCTCTGTCGATGAACTTCTGGATGATGTTGTCTCAACCAAGGATCTCACCCTTTGCCAACCACCGACGGAAGAAGAGATGAACTCTATCGAACCGGTCTATCTGAGCTACTTTCTTCCGTGGAACAGCTACTCCAACTATCTCTTTGCCAAATCCACAGGCTTCCATGATCTGACGCACGAGTGGGACCGGACGCACAACGTCGAAAATTTCGACCAGGTCGATAGTCGAGCCTATACGGTCCATTACTGGATGAAGTATCCCAAGTTCGGGCCATCAGGCAGCAACAGATTACGCCTCCCGTTTTGTACGTTATGGTCTCATGACTCGCGAAGAAGCTATCGAATTGGTAAAACAACATGACCACGATCTCGATCCCCAAGCTGTGAGGGACTTTTGTCAATTTTGCGGCTATAGTGAACGCGAATTCTGGAATATAGTCGATCGCTGGTACAACAAGGAGTTGTTTGAAAAGGACTCCTTCGGCAGGTGGATGTTGAAGTCCCCTGTATGGAAAAGCTTTCTGTAGAGAAGGAGCAGTGCCTTTCACCCTTCCGTTTAATCTTTGCTCCGATAATGGGTTCGTTAGAGCATTCAAAGAGATATGGAGTTGAAATGGAATGCAGCGAAATAGTTTCTTTTCTAACACGGCGAAAATACTCATGGTCGGCCTCGGCTCCATGGGTTGCCGGCGCCTACGTCTTCTCTTGAGATTCTTCCCTGATTTCTCCGTCGCCGCTTTCGATAGACGGACGGACAGAAGGGAGGCGGTGGCTCTCAAGTTCGGTTGCCCGATCTTCGAGGAGTTTGAAGAGGCGCTTGAGGGCTTCGCCCCCCAAGCATTGATTGTCTCGACTCCTCCCGAGGCGCACGCCCTATTTCTGACGGAGGCGCTTCGGAGGGGAAATCATACCTTCTCGGAACTTGATTTACTGGACGAAGGCTACGACGAGATTCTTCCCTTCGAGGAGCGCGTCTCTCCTGTAGTCTTCCTCTCCTCCACAATGCTCTACCGTTCCGAAAACCGATGGGTCATCAAGAACCATGGGAAGACGGGGACAAGGAAGTTCTATACCTACCATGTCGGGCAGTACCTGCCGGACTGGCACCCTTGGGAAAAGTACGACGAGTTTTTCGTCGGTTCACCCCGGACGAACGCTATCAGGGAAATTCTGTGCATCGAACTTCCCTGGCTGACGGAGTCTTTCGGAAAAGTGACGGACTTCAGCTGCTCCTGGTCCCGGACCAGCTCCTTGAAGCTGCCGTACCCTGACACCTGCCAGGTCCTTCTGCGCCATGCCGATGGAACGACGGGGAGTCTCACCATTGACTGTGTCTCCAGGAAGGCGGTCAGAAATCTTCGTATCTGCGGTGAGGAGGGAACGATCCTCTGGGAGGGAAACAGCCGGTCTCTCCGGTATTTCCCCCCGTCGGGAGAACCGATCCATCCCCTGCTTGATGAAAAGGAACTTGAACGGCAGGCGGGATATGCTGAGTTCATCAGCGAAAGCCCCTACCTGGAGGAACTGCGCCACTTTTTCCGCCTGGTCAGCGGCGAAACGGCAGAACGGCTCTACAGCTACGCCCGCCATCGGGAGATCCTGCGTCTGGTGGATGAACTCGAGAGGGAGTGGAGAGAGCAATGAAGGTATGTTTCTTCGGCATGGGGTCCATCGGGATGCGTCATGCCCAAAACCTGAGACATCTTCTCCAGGCTCGCGGCCAAGAAGGGGAGATTCATGCCCTCCGCTCCGGCAGCGGCGGGGAAATACCCGAAGGCCTGGCGGACAGAAGTTGTGCATCCTGGGATGACCTGGAACCGCTCTATGATCTGGTCTTCATAACCAACCCGACGGCGATGCACTATGAAACGCTGCTCAAGGCCGAACCCCTGGGAAGGTCCTTTTTCATCGAGAAGCCTGTTTTTCATAGTTCCTCTGTAGCGTCCGGCATTCCCCGTTCATTTCCAGAAAAGACGATTCATGTTGCCTGCCCGCTCCGGTTTCACCCGATAATCGAACACTTAAAAGCACGTCTGCCCGGAAAGGTTCTTGCGGCCCGCCTGTTGTGCTCATCCTATCTTCCCGACTGGCGGAAGGGCAAGGACTACCGGACCGTCTACAGTGCCCGCCGGGAACTTGGAGGGGGCGTAGCCCTCGACCTGATCCACGAGCTTGATTACGCCCGTTGGCTTTTTGGCCAACCTGAGAAGGTCGTCCGGGTGTCCGGCAAATATTCTGCCCTTGAGACCGACTGCGACGACGGGGCCGCCTATATCATGACCTGCGGGGGGCGACTGGTGGAAGTCCATCTGGATTATTTCGGGCGAAAGCCCCGCCGGGAACTTGAGCTGATTTGCGAGGATGACACCTTCATTTGCGACCTTCTGCAGAGGACAATGACCTCCCTGCTGTCGGGGGAAACGACGGTCTTTCCCCAGGAGGACCTCTACGAGAAAGAGATGGCCTATTTCCTGGACCTTTCCGAAAAAGGAAGTCAGTCCTTCAACTCCCTGGAGGACGCCTTGGCAACGCTTCGCGTCGCCGAAGGAGGAGAAAATTCGTGAAGGAGATACTGTTTACCGTCTGCGGCAGGGGCGGATCCAAGGGCATAAAGAACAAGAACATCCGTCCTCTCTGTGGCGTGCCGCTGATCGCGTGGACCCTTTTCGACGCTGCCTCGGCTTTCCTTGGCGATGAGAAAATACGAAAAACCCTGGCGGTGGACAGTGACTCCGACGAGATTCTTCAGACAGCCGGACGATTCGCTCCAGGAGCCTACTTCCACAAGCGGCGTGATGAACTTGCCGGGGACAGGGTGGCGAAAATGGACGTCATCGGCGAGGTGCTCTCCCACGTTGCAAGAGACACGAGACGGACCTTCGACGCCGTGGTGGACCTTGACATTACCTCTCCCCTGCGAACGCCGGAAGATATTGAGAGGATTTGCGATGTATTTTTCAGGGGGGGGAAGGACGTGGTGTTTTCCGTCGTGCCCGCCCGGAGGAACCCCTATTTCAACATGGTGGAAAAAAACGGCAAGGGACGATTCTCCCTGTGCAAGCCGTCCGCTTTTGTGGCCCGCCAGCAGGCGCCGGAAGTGTTCGACATGAATGCTTCCATATATGTTTATAACCCGAAGGTCTTTGCAAGAGGAGTCAAATCTCCCGCGGCACTGGATCTCGACGTGTTCGTCATGCGGGATTTCGGTGTCATAGACATTGACCACGAGGAAGATTTGGGGATGATGAGCCTCCTCCTTGAGCACGGTGAACATCTTCTCCCAGAGGGGCTCCGCGAGAAAAAGAAAATGCTGATGGCGCAAGCGGGCGGCGGGTATGAAGGGAGGGTGGAGTGATGATGGAATATTCGAAGCAGCATGACGTAAAGAAACTCCTTCTTCAAGGAACGAAGAGCGTCCTGGAAGCGGTGCAGCACCTGAACGACACCGGCTCCCAGATTTTGTTAATTGTCGACGATTCCGGGAAACTTTCCGGAACACTGACCGACGGCGACATCCGGCGGTGCATCAGCGCAGGGAAACCGCTTTCCGCGCCTGTCGGCGAAGTGTGCAATCCCTCCCCGAAGACGGTGTCGTCCTTTTCCCCCGGCAGGGCGAGAGTCCTCATGGAGCGATATGGAATCAGCAGGGTTCCCGTGGTGAGTAAAAAGGGGGAGCCTGTTGCGGTAATCTACCTGGAGGATATTCTCTCAGAGGTAGCGGCGGTCGAGCGCCAGGAAAACAAGGTCGTGGTTATGGCCGGCGGAAGGGGAAGCCGTCTCGATCCCATCACGAGGATCGTTCCCAAACCTCTTCTTCCCATCGGTGACAAGCCCATGCTGGAACTGATCATGGAGTCCTTCGGAAAGCGGGGGTTTTCGGAATTTCTTCTTTCAATCAATTACCGCAAGGATTTCATCAAGACCTACCTTGCCGAGCGAAGCGACCTGCCCTTCTCCGTGTCCTGTGTGGAGGAGGAGACATTCCTCGGTACGGCGGGGAGCCTTGCCCTCATGAAAGAGAGCCTTTCAAAAACCTTTTTCGTCAGTAACTGCGACATCCTGGTGGACGTGGATTATCTTTCCGCTCTTGAGTTTCACCGGGAAAACAGGTATGCCTTTACCATAATAGGGGCGCTGAAGAAAGTGAGTGTTCCCTACGGCGTCATTCATATCTCGGGGGGCGAATTCGAAACGATCGAGGAAAAACCCGATGTCCCCCTGATCGTGAACACCGGCGTATATATCCTGGAACCGGAGTGCATCGACCTCATCGGCGAGGGGGAAAAGCTCGACATGCCGGACCTCATTGGCCGGGTCAGGGACAGGGGAGGCAGAATAGGCGTCTTCCCGGTGCACCGGAAGTGGATCGACATCGGGCAGTGGGGGGAATATAAGCAGGTTCTGCAGTAGTTCCTTGGAGTTGAAGAATCGTTCCAGAATGGGCGGGGATGTGAAGGAAAAAGCGAGATTCCTCCGGCTACGCCGTTCGGAATGACAGGCCACGGTTGTCATCCTGAGGGCGTTTTTTGCCTGAAGGATCCTGTGTTTGACTGCATTCAGAGTCAAATTCGGGATCCTTCCCTCGCTGAGTTCGGGATGCTGCGCGATCACTTCGTTCAGGATGACAAAAGCGAGGTCCTTCGCATCCGCTCAGGACGACAAAAGCGAGATCCTCCCCTCGCTGTGCTCGGGATGCTGCGCGATCGCTTCGCTCAGGACGACAGACACTCAGGATGATACGAGCGGTTTGTCGTCCTGAGGCCGGGTTTATGGCCGAAGGATCTCGGTCTTGCCCCTAAGGGACGAAAAACCAACCCCGAGATCCTTCCCTCGCTGTGCTCGGGATGCTTCGCGATCGCTTCGCTCAGGACGACAGACACTCAGGATGATACGAGCGGTTTGTCGTCCTGAGGCCGGCTTTCTTGGCCGAAAGATCTCGGTCTTGCCTCTAAGGGACGAAAAACCAACCCCGAGATCCTTCCCTCGCTATGCTCGGGAAGCTGCGCGATCGCTTCGCTCAGGATGACAAGAGCGAGGTCCTCCCCTCGCTGTGCTCGGGATGCTGCGCGATCGCTTCGCTCAGGATGACAAGAGCGAGATCCTTCGCATCCGCTCAGGATGACAAGAGCGAGATCCTTCGCATCCGCTCAGGATGACAAGAGCGAGATCCTTCGCATCCGCTCAGGATGACAAAAGCGAGATCCTCCCCTCGCTATGCTCGGGATGCTTCGCGATCGCTTCGCTCAGGACGACAAATTCGAGATCCTTCACTTCGCTCAGGATGACAAAAGCGAGATCCTCCCCTCGCTGTGCTCGGGATGCTTCGCGATCGCTTCGCTCAGGATGACAAAAGCGAGATCCTTCCCTCGCTATGCTCGGGATGCTGCGCGATCGCTTCGCTCAGGATGACAAGAGCGGGGTCCTTCGCATCCGCTCAGGATGACAGACACAGACACTCAGGATGACAGACACTCAGGATGACAGACACTCAGGATGACAGACACTCAGGATGACAGACCTTGAGGTTCCGCTCAGGTTGACAAGCCGTCTCGATCCCTTGTTTATGCTCAGGCTCTTTCGCTGTACAATAGGTTCCGGGAAAATGTTAAGAGAAGTCGTATTT
>NZ_JAESIH010000087.1 GCF_016756745.1 Aminivibrio sp. | reverse complement strand
CCCCGGCAGGGGAGGGAAAGACCACGACCACCGTCGGGCTTTCCCAGGCTCTGGCGAAGCTCGGTCAGAAGGTCAGTTTCGCCATCCGGGAACCGTCCCTCGGTCCCAGCTTCGGCGTCAAGGGCGGGGCGGCCGGAGGCGGATACAGCCAGGTGATACCCATGGAGGACATCAACCTCCACTTCACCGGCGACCTCCATGCCATCACCGCGGCCCACAACCTTATCGCCGCCATGATCGACAACTCTCTCCAGCAGGGCAACGAGCTCAACCTCGACCCCCGGAGGATCGTGTGGAGACGGGTGATGGACCTGAACGAACGGGCCCTGAGGAGCGTCATCCTCGGCCTGGGGGGAAAGGCCAACGGAGTGCCCCGTGAAAGCGGCTTCGACATCACCGTGGCATCGGAGATCATGGCGATCCTCTGCCTCTCCGTGGACCTCATGGACCTGAAGGAAAGAATACGGCAGATCGTCATCGGCTACACCTATGACGGCAAAGCCGTTACGGCGGGAGACATCGGGGCGGCGGGCTCCGCGGCCGTCCTCCTCAAGGATGCCGTCAAGCCCAACCTCGTCCAGACCCTGGAAGGAGTGCCCGCCTTCATCCACGGCGGTCCCTTCGCCAACATCGCCCACGGCTGCAACTCCCTTCTGGCGACCCGTCTCGGTCTGAAGCTCTCCGACTATTTCGTCACCGAGGCGGGCTTCGGTGCAGATCTCGGCGCGGAGAAATTCCTGGACATCAAGTGCCGCCTCGGCGGCCTCACCCCTTCGGCGGTGGTGATCGTGGCCACGGTGCGGGCGCTGAAGATGCACGGAGGAAGAAAAAAGACGGAACTCGCCCAGGAGGACCTGGCGGCCCTGGAAAAAGGCATGGCCAATCTGGAGAAGCACATCGAGAACATCGCCTCCTTTGGATTGCCCGCTGTTGTTGCCATCAACCGTTTCCCCACGGACAGCGAAGCGGAGCTTGCGCTGGTGGAGGAAAAGTGCGCCCGTCTCGGCGCCTCCGTGGCCCTCTCCGAAGTGTGGGAGAAGGGAGGCGACGGCGGACTGGACCTCGGCAGGAAGGTGATGGAGGCCTGCGAAAAGCGGTCATCGTTCCGCTTCCTCTACGAAGCGTCCCTCAGCCCGAAAGAGAAGATAGGGAAAATCGCCCGGGAAATCTACGGCGCCTCGGGAGTGACCTACACGGAGCAGGCGGAGAAGGACCTTGCCCAGATCCACGAACTCGGCAAGGACGGGCTGCTGGTCTGCATGGCCAAAACCCAGTACTCCCTCTCCGACGACCCCTCCCTCCTCGGCCGTCCCGAAGGCTTCACGGTGACGGTGCGTGAAGTCCGCCTCTCGGCGGGGGCGGGTTTCCTGGTGGCCATCACCGGATCGGTGATGACCATGCCGGGACTGCCGAAAAAGCCGGCGGCCCTTTCCATCGACATCGATGAAAAGGGCCGCATCACCGGCCTCTTTTAGGGGATGCTGCCATGACCGCCAGGATCCTCGACGGCAAGAAACTCTCGGCCGAAATACGGGCTGCCATAAAGGAGGAGACGGCCCTTCTCCGGGAAAAGGGCATTGTTCCCGGCCTTGCGGTGATCCTCGTGGGCGACGACCCGGCATCCAGGGTATATGTCGGGCAGAAGGAAAAAGGGTGCCTGGAGGCCGGATTCGCGTCCTTCCTTCACAGGCTCCCTGCCTCCACCACCCGGGAGGAGCTCCTCGGCCTCATCGACGGACTGAACGGGGATGCCTCGGTCCACGGAATCCTCGTCCAGCTTCCCCTGCCGCCCCAGATCGATCCCGACACCGTGCTTGCGGCAATCCGTCCGGAGAAGGATGTGGACGGTTTCCACCCGGTGAACATCGGGCGTCTCGTGGCGGGGCTCCCGTCCTGTGAACCCTGCACTCCCAAGGGAATACTCCGTCTTCTTAAAAGCACGGGGATTCCCCTGGCGGGGAAGGAGGCCGTGGTCATCGGGAGGAGCAACATCGTGGGAAAGCCGGTGGCCCTCATGCTTCTGGCGGAGAGCGCCACGGTAACCGTCTGCCACAGCAGGACGAAGGACCTCGCGGAGCATCTCCGCAGGGCGGATATCCTGGTCGCGGCCGTCGGGAAGCCCCGGTTCGTCACCGCGGACATGGTGAAGGAGGGCGCCGTGGTGGTGGACGTGGGAATCAACAGGCTCGAGGAAGGCCTGGTGGGGGACGTGGATTACGGTCCCGTCTCTGAGAAGGCGTCGTGGGTCACTCCGGTTCCCGGGGGGGTGGGGCCCATGACTATTGCCATGCTGCTGGAGAACACCCTGGAACAGGCAAAAAAAGCCTGACGCGCCTGAAAGGGCGGACAGGAAGAAATTTTTCCGTCCCTCCGGCACAGCACCGGGGGGACGGCGTTTTTCAAAGGCCGTTCTCTGTGGTATAAAGAAACGGAACACCGCCTGTACGGCACAACATCGTCCGGACAGGCGGACAACTCCACGAGGAGGAAGATATTTCCATGACCCTTCTGAAAGACAGGAGCCTTGAGGACTTTTCGGGAGAGCTAGCGGCCAGTTCAGCGGCACCGGGAGGCGGAAGCGCCGCCGCACTTTCGGGAGCCCTCGGTGCGGCCCTTGTTTCCATGGTGTGCCGGCTCACTCTCGGAAAAAAAGAATACGAGGAGTATGAGGAGGAGCTGAAAGAGGTTCTCGCCCTCTCCGAAGATCTCCGGGCGAACCTTGTGAATGCAGTGGACGTGGATGCCTCGGCCTACGGCATGGTGATGGAGGCCTTTGCCCTTCCGAAGCAGACCGACGAAGAAAAGGCGGTCCGGAGCGAGGCCATACAGAAGGCGTTCCGGGAAGCCTGCGAATCACCGAGAAAAACGTCCCTCTGGTGCCTCGAGGTCCTCCGCCTTTGCGCCCGCGTGTCGGGAAAGGTGAACGTCAACGCGGCCAGCGACCTCGGCGTGGGGGCCAACCAGGCGCTTGCAGGGCTCGAGGGAGCCGCCATGAATGTCCTGATCAATCTCCCGTCCATCAGGGACGAGGAGTACACGGACCACCTCCGTGAAGAGGTCGAAGAGACCGAGGAGGAAGGGCGGATTCTCAAAGCCGGTGTTCTGAGAGAGGTCCTGGCCTATATCGGGGGAGCCGACTGAGTTCAGGACCGTCCTGTGTCCGGAAGCCGATTTCAGGCCGTTTTCCCTTTCTCCGGCGGAAACGGTCAAGGCTTCCGGCTGCCCGATTACGAAGAGGTGCAAAATGAAGACGGTTACTGTAGGCATCATCGGTGCCGGATTTGCATCACGGTTTCACTGCCGGTCCTTTTCCAGGGTTGCGGGCATAGATGTCAGGGTGAAGTCCGCCGCGGACGTGGATAAGAAGAAAGCTTCCGTTCTTGCTGAGGAGTTCGGCCTGGAGGAATATCACGGTGATTACCGGGCTCTTCTTGACGATCCGGAAATCGACGTCATCGACATCTGCACGCCTCCTTTCCTGCACCCGGGCATGACTACCGAGGCCCTCGCGGCGGGGAAGCACGTGATCTGCGAGAAGCCCCTGACCGGCTATTTCGGAGCTCCCGGCGACGAGACTCCCATCGGGGACAGGGTGCCCAGATCGGTCATGTACGAAAAGGTCCTCGAGGATATCCGGAACCTTGAAAGGGCCGTGGCAGGAAGCGACAGGCTCTTCATGTACGCCGAAAATTATGTTTACTCGCCGAATATCCTGAAGGCCGCCGAAATCATCCGGGCACGAAAGAGCAGGATCCTCTTCATGAAGGGGGAGGAGAGCCTGAAGGGATCCACGTCACCTGTGGCGGGACGGTGGGACAAAACAGGAGGCGGCTCTCTCATACGGGTGGGGTGCCATCCTATCGGAGGAATTCTCTGGCTCAAGAGGGAAGAGGCCCGGGCGAGGCAAATTCCCATCGGCATTCAGAGCGTACTGTGCGACACGGCCCGCATGACGCCCTCCCTGAGCGACCACGAACGGCGCCACATCAGCGTCCGTCCCGAGGACGTGGAGGATTTCGCCGCCCTGGTGCTCACCTTCACCGACGGCACCAGGGCGGTGGTGATTGCCGGGGACACCATGCTCGGCGGCACGAGGAACTACGTGGAGGTCTACGCCAACGATGCGGTGATGCATTGCATGATCACCCCTTCGGACAATCTGAGCACCTACATGCTGGACGAGGAGGGGATGGACGGCGTGTATATCTCGGAGATGCTTCCGGCAAAGACGGGATGGCAGAAGCCCTTCGTCGCCGAGGAGCACCTGAGGGGATACGCGGGACAGTTCCAGGATTTCATGGAGTGCGCAGCCATGGGCAGAAAGCCTCTTTCCGATTTCGAGCTCGCCTGTGACGTGGCCAGGGTGATCTACGGAGCCTATCTCTCTGCGGAGCAGGGGAAAAGAGTCGATTTCTGAAGGCGGCGGAACGGCCGCTCTTCAGACTATGAAAATGGAGCACGGCAGGCACCCCCGGGGGTGCCTGCCGCATATAGCCGCAAGGGTCAGCCCTGTTTCTTCGCTGCGGCCGGCGGGACGAGATCTGCGCAGGTCCCCGCTTTCAGGACGGCGCTGTCGGCATGCCCCACCCAGTCCCGGAGCTGTCCGGCCAGGGCGATGATTTTGCCGAGGTCGATACCCGTTTCTATCCCCATCTCGGAGAACATGTGGATCATGTCCTCCGAGGCAATGTTTCCGGAAGCCCCCGGGGCGTAAGGGCAACCTCCGAGGCCGGCGAGAGACCCGTCGAAGCGGATGACTCCGGCCTGCATTCCGGCGACGATGTTTGCCAGAGCCATGCCCCTGGTGTTGTGGAAGTGAAGAAACCAGCGCACGTCGGGGAACTCCTTCATCATCATCGAAGAGAGGTCGAAGACCTGCCGGGGATTGGCCATACCGGTGGTATCGGACAGGGAAAGTTCCGTCAGGCCGAGGCCGTGCAAACGGCCGGCGATTTCCCTCACCTGCGACGGCGGCACTTTCCCCTCGAAGGGACAGCCGAAGGCGGTGGACACGGCGCCGGAAACCTCCATGCCGTGTGCCGCGGCGAAGGCGGCGCATTCTCTGAACCCCTCGATGAGCTCCCGGGGCGTCTTGTTCAGGTTTGCCTTCGCGTGGGATTCACTGGCGGAGACCGTGAGTTTCACCTTGGTGATCCCGGAGGCCAGGGCACGCTCCACGCCCTTGAGATTCGCCACGAGCGCCCTGTATTCCACCCCTTCGACCCGGCGGAACGTCCGGGCCACCTCGTCGGTATCGGCCATCTGGGGGACCGCCTTCGGGTGGACGAAGGAACCGATCTCCACGATTTTCACCCCTGCATCCGCCACCCCCTCGATGAGAGCGGTTTTCCTTTCCACGGAAAGGGTGGAAGGTTCGTTCTGCAGGCCGTCCCTGGGGCCGACCTCGCAAAAGATGACCTTTTCAGGCCACTGTACGGACATATTGTTCATCCTCCTCGTGAAGCAGAATGGGACTGCTTTTCAGGCAAACATTACTCAAGAATGGAGTTTCTGTCAAACGGTATCGTGTTCCGCCAAGCGAAAATATCCGCCGGGGAAAAGAAGCGGTGAGGAAAAGGAAAAAATCAGCTTGACAAATGGAAGCGATCTTCTTATTGTATAATCATTTCTTAGAGGCGGATAGAGTTTCCGCTAAACGGAAAATTGGGAGGTTTTCATGAGACCACGGCCAAAAAAGCCCATTGAGGCAAGAGGAAAGGTTCTTGGAGGCCCCAGGCCTCTCGTCTGCGTTCCCCTCGTCGGCAAGACCCGCGGGGAAATACTGGCAGAAGCTGAAAATATACCCGCCATCGCCCCCGATATAATCGAGCTCCGGGTTGATGCCTGGGAGTTCGTGGAAGAAACGGCTCCCTCCGTCTCCATGATACAGGACGTCCGGAAGGCCGTGGGGGAGATCCCCGTGATTCTTACATGCCGGGGTCACTGGGAGGGCGGATTCAAAAAAGTGTCCGACGGAGCGAAATTCTCTCTCTACCGGGAAGCTGCTGCCGGAGGCTTGGTGGATTTTCTGGACGTGGAGCTTGCCTACGGTGACGAAAAAATCAGGGAAACCCTCCGGATGCTCGAAAGTTTCTCCGTTTCTCTTATCGTCTCATTCCATGATTTTGAAAAAACCCCTCCGAAGGAAATTCTTTTCTCCACCCTCGCCGCCCAGATCCGGGCAGGGGCCCACGTGGCCAAACTCGCCGCCATGCCCCGGAGCGAGGAGGACGTCCTGGCCCTTCTTTCCGCCACTCTTCTGATCCGCCGGGAATACCCCCATATCCCCCTCATCACCATGTCCATGGGCGGCATCGGCGCCGTGAGCAGGGTTACTGGCGGGCTGTTCGGCTCCGACCTTACCTTCGCGGTAGGCAGCAAAGCGTCGGCCCCCGGCCAGATACCGGTGGCGGCCCTGAAGCAGTGCCTGTCGGTTCTCCATCCCCAGGAGAGTTAGACTGCACCGAAAAAAGAATGGAGGCTCGAAAAAATGCAGAAAGACCTTGTAGCGTTCCAGCTCGTGAAGTTTCTCGAGGCCCGCGGTGTGGAGAAGATCTTCGGTTTATGCGGCCACACCGTCATCGGTTTTCTTGACGCGCTCAAAGAAAGCTCCATCCATTTCGTGTCCGTCAGGCACGAGCAGATAGCCGCCCATGCGGCCGACGGCTATTCCCGGGGAAAGGGATGCCGGGTTCCCGGAGTGCTCCTCACCCACCTCGGCCCCGGGCTTGCCAATGCCACCACGGGCGTGGCGGAGGCTTCGCTGAACTCCATCCCCATGGTGGTCATCGCCGGCGACGTCCCGAGCTGCTACTTCGGGCGCCATCCCCATCAGGAGGTGAACCTCCACGCCGACGCCAGCCAGTACGAGATCTTCCGCCCCTTCGTGAAACGGGCCTGGCGGGTCGACAGGCCGGAGCTCCTTCCCGAAGTGATGGACAAGGCCTTCCGACTTGCGGTTACGGGCCGCCCCGGCCCGGTGCTGGTTTCTATCCCCATGGATATTTTCTCCATGGAAATTGACACCCGGTTCTTCGACATGAGGATCGACAACAATCCCCTTCTTCCCAAGCCCGGCCTGGATGAAAAGACGGCGGAGGAAATCGCCGCCATGCTGGCCGAAGCGAAGCACCCGATCCTCTATCCCGGGGGCGGCGTCATCTCCTCCGGTGCCTCGGAGGCCCTCACCGCCCTGGCGACCCACCTGGAGATCCCGGTGCTCTATACCCTCATGGGAAAAGGCGCCATCCCGGACGACCATCCCCTTGCAGTGGGTATGACCGGGTTCTGGGGAACCGACTTCAATAACAAGACCGCCATGAAGGCCGACGTGATGATGGCGGTGGGGACGAGGCTTTCCGAGGCCGACTGCAGCTCCTGGTACTTCGGCGAGACCTTCGACATTCCTCCCACGCGGCTCATCCACATTGATATCAACCAGGAGGAAATCGGGCGGAACTTCAAGACCGCCATCGGTGCCGTATGCGACGCGAAAATGGCCCTCGGCGCCATTCTGGCTGCGGCGAAGAGGCTCTATCCCCATGGCGTGAAGCGGCCCGAAACGGTGAAGGAAATCGCCGAGAACAAGGCCGCCTACTTCGCGAGCATCGCTGAGGCGCAGAAGTCGGACCAGTTCCCCATGCGCCCGGAGCGGATTCTCGCCGACCTCAGGGAAGTTCTTCCCCGGGACGGGTACGTCGTCGCCGACGTC
>NZ_JAESIH010000086.1 GCF_016756745.1 Aminivibrio sp. | reverse complement strand
TGGGGTTCGTGTACGAACCGGAGGGTGCCGGAGCGGGAGAAAAGAGGGGCTGGGTGTTTCACGTCAACTCCCGGGCGCCGTCCCTCCTTTCCGGAGACGGCCTTCCCCTGGGAGCAGGATCGGTGGACGACCTTCTCCGGCTCTTCGGCACTCCCGGAGACGTTCCCCTGCCGAAAATGTCCCCTCCTCCGGGCGAGACGGAGTTTATGCCTCTGGGGGTCTTTATCGAATCCACCGTCATGCGATTCGGCGGCAGCCCCTCCGAAGCGAAGGACCGCTTCGGCGAGCCCGGGGCGGTGAGGCGGAGGATTGTGGCGCAGCCTTCGGATTCCCCGGAAGGCAGGCCGGTGCTCACCATGATGTGGCCGGGACTCTCTCTCGATTTTTCCGGAAGTTCGGGCAGTGAACGCCTGGTGTCCGCAGTGGTGAAAACGGGAAGCCATCCCTTCGGGCCGGAACCCGGGATCAGGGTGGGAGATCCCTTCTCGCGGGTGTCGGATCTGCTGGGAGAGCCGAGTGACAGGAATTCCCGGTCAGTGGTCTATTCCGGCCGGGATGTTCCCTGTGACCTGGTCTTTAACGTAAGGAAGGACGGCCGGATCGCCGGAATGTCCTTCTCCGTCCCGTCGGATTGAACCGGAGACGGCGTATTTCAAGGAGGTTCCCATGTCCCTGATACTGAAGCTGCTGCTGAAGGCGGCGCCATTGCTTCTTTTTCTTCTCTTTTCCCGGGCGGTACGGGATATGTTCCGGACGCAGCAGGGGGCCGGAAGAGCCTACGACCAGCCTCCCCCGGGAGGAAGCCGGCAGGGAGCCGGAGCGCCGGGCCGGGGAGGCCGCAGGGATCCCTATGCTGTCCTGGGATGCTCCCCCTCGTCCTCCGACGGGGAGGTAAAAAAGCGGTACCGGGAGCTGCTCGGAAAATATCACCCCGACAAGTTCATAGGCCAGGATCTTGATGCCGACTTCGTGGAGCTCGCCTCGAAAAAATTCCAGGAGATCCAGGAGGCCTACGAGGCAATCCGGTCGAGGAGAGGATTCTGACCCTACGGAAGCATCTGAGGGTATTTTTCATAATAATCTTATAAGAGAGCTTCATTGTCGTTTCGTCCAGTGGTACGGCCCGTGGTACAATGACCCCGTCCGGAGACTGCGCCGGACCAAAATATCCGTCCCCTGCCCGAGGGAAAAGGAGAGTCGCCATGTCAACTCTGGAGTTCTATAAGGATCCCGATAGCTTCTCTTCCATCAAGTCCCAGGCGCGAACCACCATCGAAACCGCCTTTTTCGGAAACAACGTCGTTCCGGTCGCCAATCTCCGGGAAGCCTACGATCTCGCCCGAACCAGTCCCGGAACCGTGGAGCTCACGGGAATGCCTGTGTACCGTCCCGAGGGGCAGGGACTGCCCGCCGGGAGCAATGTCCTGCTGATGAACGACGGCGCCGTGGTCGGCCGTTGCGCCGCCGCACGGAAAATTCTCGGAGAGCCCGGAGTGAACATGGGAGAGCTTGCCCCCCTTCTCCGTGAAGCGGTGTACGGGAGCCGGTTCCGCACCTTCTACTCCGCCGAGGCCTATATCGGCCTCGAAAAAGATTTCATGGTCAAGGCTCATCTCCTTGCGCCGAAGAACCACGAGAACCTCGTGTACAACTGGATGCTGAACTTCCAGTACCTGAACAAAACCTACATCGACATGTACAGGGAATCCAGGTCCCTTCCGGACGGCGACATCTTCATGTTCGCCGACCCGGACTGGGCATCCCCCGAGTACCCTTTCGGCCTCGCCTTTTTCGACCCGGTCCACAACTGCGCCGCCGTCCTCGGCATGCGCTATTTCGGAGAGCTGAAGAAGGGAACCCTCACCCTCGCCTGGGGAACAGCCGTACGGAACGGCTTTGCCTCCTGCCACGGCGGACTCAAGAGGTACAACCTGAAAAGCGGCCGGTCCTTCGTCTCCGCCGTGTTCGGCCTGTCGGGGTCGGGGAAGTCGACCCTCACCCACGCCCGGCACGGTGGCAAGTACGACATCACCGTCCTCCACGATGACGCCTTCATCATCAACGTGAAGGAGAAGTACGCCATCGCCCTGGAGCCCTCCTATTTCGACAAGGTGCAGGATTATCCCATGGGGTGCGAGGACAACAAGTTCATCATTTCACTGCAGAACTGCGGGGTGACGAGGGGCGAGGACGGACTGCTCCATCCCGTGACGGAGGACCTGCGGAACGGGAACGGCAGGGCCATCAAGTCGAAGCTCTGGTCACCGGTCCGTGTGGACCGCATCGACGAGCCCATCAACGCCGTCTTCTGGCTCATGAAGGACCAGTCCCTGCCGCCGGTTCTCCGGCTCAAGGGACCCGACCTCGCGGCCGTGATGGGGGCCACCCTCGCCACCAAGAGGACCACCGCGGAACGGCTGGTCCCCGGCATCGACCCCAATGCGCTGGTGATCGAGTGCTACGCCAATCCCTTCCGGACCTATCCTCTCGCTCTCGATTACGAGCGGTTCCGGACCCTCTTCGTGGACGGTGTGGACTGCTATATCCTCAACACGGGAGATTTCATGGGAAAGAAGGTCACTCCCTCCGACACCCTGGGGATTCTCGAGGCCATCGTCGAGGAGAAGGCCCGCTTCGTCCCCTTCGGACCCTTCAGCGACATGGAGACCATGGAACTCGAGCGGTTCCCCGTGGATTTTTCCGACGAGAAGTACCGGAGGGAATTCTTTGCCCGTTTCCGTGACAGGCTGGCCTTCGTAAAGTCGAGGGAGACGGAGAAGGGCGGCATGGACAGTCTTCCGCCGGAGGCGGAAGCGGCGCTGCGGAAGGCCCTGGACGAGATGGGCTATCCGGTGCAGGAGTAGGCGCTCAGGACTGCCGCGGGCCGGGGGCTTCCCCGGCCCGGGATCTTGCCGGACGGGCGAAGTACTCTTTCACCAGGCTGTTCCCCCGAAAAAGCCGCACCCTCGAGATGACCTGCCTTCTGCAGACCCATTCAAAACCGTCCCTGGCCTTTTCTTCCGTGGTCCTGTCCCGTTCCATGCGGGAGGACTCTTTTGCGGCGCCCGGCCAGGACCGCCACTCTCCAGACAGGGGCTCCTGGTAGAGGACGAGCCAGGAATAGTCGGACCAGAGCCCCGGGACCCGATACCGCCTCCGGCCCTCCCCTTCGGCGTGGATGAGGATGCTCAGTTCGTCCCGGAACCTGGTGGCCGTTCCCCGGTATTCCTTGCCGTCGGCGCGGCCGGTGAAGGAGACCTTTCCTCCGTGGCCGCCGATGCCTGAAGCTTCGCACCACTGCCGGATTTCCTCCAGCAGATCGTCGTACTCCAGGGGGATCCCCCGGGAGGAGGCGAAGGCTTCGGCGAAGCGCCGTTCCAGGAGGAATTCGCCAGGCCGGGGAGCCGGGGCGCAGAAGTCCTGAAGCCGTGCGGGGGAAAAAGGCCTGATGTTCATGGGGTCTCCTTTGGACAGCCGTACCCGTCCGAAACTTCGGACGGCATAATCGGACCGGTGTTTTCTGCTTCGGCTTTACTATAATAGTCTTTTCTCTATAATCATACTCCTGACGGAAATCACTTCGGAGGCTTCGATTATGGCACATTCACCAGACAAAACCCACCTCATGGGGACGGATTCCATTTCCAGCCTGATGATCCGGTTTTCCCTGCCGGCCATCGGCGGCATGCTGGCCAACGCCCTGTACAACATCGTGGACCGCATTTTCGTGGGGCGTACCGTCGGTCCGATGGGGATCGGCGCCATCAGCGTGGCCTTTCCCTTCATGCTCCTGGTCATCGCCTACGGCCTGCTCATAGGTGTGGGGGCGGGAGCCCTGGTGTCCATCTCCCTCGGTGAGAAGCGCCGGGCCAGGGCGGAAAAGACCATGGGAAACGCCCTCGTTTTTCTCATCGGAGGAAGCACCGCCATCGCCCTCCTTGGGGGGATGTTCAGCGCCCCCGTCCTTGAGCTGTCAGGGGCGAGCGCCACCATGCTGCCTCTTTCAAAGGAATATCTCGACATCATCGTCCGGGGCATCCCTTTTTCGACCCTGGCCTTCGGGCTCAACTATTTCATCCGGGCTGAGGGAAATCCCCGGTATGCCATGTATACCCTCTTCGTCGGAGCTTTTGCCAACATTGTCCTGGACTGGATCCTCATCCTGGGCCTGGACATGGGAATCCGGGGGGCGGCGCTGGCGACGGTGGCCTCCCAGGTGCTCTCCCTCGGGTGGGCTGCCGCCTATTATATCCGGAAATGGGGAACCCTCCGGTTCCGGAGGAAAAACCTCCGTCCCGACCGGGTGATCATCGGAAAAATGCTGGCCATCGGTGCGGCGCCCTTTTTGACGGAGCTGAGCTTCACCTTCGTCATGGCACTCTTCAACCGCTTTCTCCGCGTCTACGGCGGAGACCTCGCCATCTCCGCCATGGGGATTTTCTTCAGTCTCGACAGCCTCCTCTTCCTTCCCGTTCTCGGGCTGGCGGAGGGTGTGCAGCCCCTCATCGGCTACAACTACGGGGCGAGGGACTTCGGCCGGGTGATCGCCGCCGTGCGGTCCGCCATACTCCTGGGGCTCGCCTTTTTCGCGGGGAGCTTCCTTCTCATCATGACGGTGCCTGAACCGCTGATCCGCATCTTCAACGACAATGACCCGGAACTGCTCGCCCTCGCCGTCCGGGGTCTGCGGATAGGGTACAGCGGCGTCCTTTTCGCCTCGGTGAGCATCATCGCCTCCCACACTTTCCAGGCCATCGGGAAGCCGAAAAAAGGGATTTTTCTCACCCTTTCCCGGCATTTTCTCTTCATTCTCGTCCCCCTGTACTTTCTTCCCCCTCTCCTGGGGACGGACGGGGTCTGGCTGGCCATACCCCTGTCCGACCTGGGAGGAGGGATCCTCGGGGCGTGGTTCCTGAAGCGGGAGTTCGCCCTTATGAGGCGTGATCAGCGGATTGACGGAATGTCGCCTCCTCCCGGAGCAACACCTCTTTCCGATTCTGTATAATACCGGGTAGAAGCGGAGCCGACGGAGCAGAGGGAGGTATTACATGAACAGAAACCATGAACCCGCACTGGCGAACAGGCGGCAGCCTGCAGGAGAGCAGGTCCCGCCGGGAGGTTGTCCGGCATGAAATCTTCGGGGAAGATCGGGTTTGAAAAGGCCCTTGTCGGTGAGGGAGGAAAAGGTGCGTTCCTCTTTTCCTTCGGCATCGCCCTCATTCTCTTCGGCCTCTCCAGGGACTCCTTCCAGGACATCCTGTCGGGCCTGTGGCGGATTCTCATCGAACCGGACTATCTCATTTCGGACTACATGGACGTGGGAGGCATGGGAGCGGCTTTCGTGAACAGCGGGCTGCTCACGATACTCTTTACATCCATTCTCGTTTTCCTTCGGGTCCATATCAGGGGCATTTCCATCGCCGCCGTCTTTACCGTGGCCGGTTTTTCCTTCTTCGGCAAAAATCTGCTGAACGTATGGTTCATCGTGGGGGGAGTCTGGCTCTATGCCAGAAGCCAGAAAGAACCCTTCCTCAAGTTCATCTACATCGCCTTCTTCGGCACCGCCCTGGCTCCCCTGGTGAGCCAGCTCATGTTCGGCTTCCATTTTCCTCCCTACCTGAGAATCTTTCTCGGCGCCGCAGCGGGTCTTTCGGCGGGTTTCCTTCTTCCTCCCCTGGCCGCGGCCTTCCTCTCGGTCCACCACGGCTACAACCTCTACAACGTGGGGTTTACCGCAGGAATGGTGGGGACGCTCTACGTTTCCGTTTTCCGGTCCCACGGATTCATCACGGCAAGCAGGATCATCTGGTCCACAGGGCACAACGGCCTGCTGTTTCCGGTCTGCTCGGCCTTTTTCCTTTTCCTCGCGGTGGCGGGGCTGTTTCTGGGAGGCGGCAGATCTCCCGGCGCCCTGAGGTCGCTGTGGAAACATTCAGGCCGTCTTCTGGCGGACTTCGTTGACCTGTTCGATTTTCCCGCGACGCTCATGAACATGGGGATTACGGGTCTGGCGGCGACCGCCTATCTCTACTTCAGCGGCGGAGACTTCAACGGGCCTACCCTCGGAGGGCTCCTGACCATCGCCGGGTTCAGCGCCATGGGAAAGACACCCCTCAATATCACCCCCATCCTGCTGGGCGTCATGCTGGGCAGCGTCACAAAAGACTGGGGGCTCACCGATCCCCCGATCCAGCTTGCCGCTCTTTTCGGAACCACCCTGGCGCCCATAGCGGGGGAGTTCGGCTGGTTCGCGGGCATCCTGGCGGGGTACATCCATTCGTCGGTGGTGCTGAACGTGGGGGTGCTCCACGCCGGATTCAACCTGTACAACAACGGCTTCGCCGGGGGACTGGTGGCCGCCATCCTGGTCCCCCTTTTCGAGGCCTTCCGAGGGAGGGAGAAGAGATGAGACACGAACGGCTCGTGGTGTCCCGGATCGTGAGCGAGCTCATGAATTTTTTCTTTTCCATGGGAGCCCGGGAGTTCCAGTCCCGGGTCGTCCGGAGCGACGAGGGGCACGAGATCGTCATCGAGTCGGATTACGCCGGCAGCCAGGGAAGCAAGCTGCGGGAGATGACCCGGCTCCTTCGGATGCCCCGGGCACGGGAAATGGAGGAGTATTCCTGGTCCCTGTCCGGGGACATCAGTACCGGCCAGGAGATCTACCTCGTAGGCATCCTGACCGATACCGTGTCGGTCGAGCACGACGAGCAGGCGGGAAAGGTGCGCATCGTCCTTTTCCGGAAGTGGAACTGAGCGTAAGGGGGATTATCATGGCAAAGACGGAACTCACGCGGGAACTGCTTGAAGCCGCCGTGCTCGGAGCATCCATCCTCGGCGGCGGAGGAGGCGGCACGATCGAGGAAGCCCTGGAAACGGGGGAGACGGCGCTCAAGTTCGGCCCCCTGCACCTGGTGGACCCGGAAGACCTGGAAGCATGGGGGACCATCGTCACCTGTTCTACGGTCACGTGCCCTCACCGGAAGGATCCCTTCATCTCCCCCAGGGCGAGGGTGCGGTCCATAGAGCTTCTCCTGGAGAGCGGCGTCCCCCGGCCTTCGGGGCTGATTCCCAACGAGTGCGGCAGCACGGGCATCGTGAACGGCTGGATCGAGGGAGCCATCCTCGGCATCCCCCTGGTGGACGCCCCGTGCAACGGCCGGGCCCACCCCACGCCGGAAATGGGATCCATGGGACTCCATCTCGTGGAAGGATATGTTTCTTCCCAGTCCTTCGCCGGAGGCA
This sequence comes from Aminivibrio sp., assembly GCF_016756745.1. Classification (NCBI taxonomy): domain Bacteria; kingdom Thermotogati; phylum Synergistota; class Synergistia; order Synergistales; family Aminobacteriaceae; genus Aminivibrio; species Aminivibrio sp. The sequence goes on along the minus strand of NZ_JAESIH010000086.1, from coordinate 1,192 downwards.
ACCCGGCGAAGGGGGCCTACATCGAGGGCATCCTCCGTGGAGCGGTGGACACGGTGTCCAACATGATCCGCCAGGACGCCTGTGTTGTGGGCGGCATCCTGGCAGTGGCAAGGAACCCTGTGAGCGTCGCCTTCGTCAGGGAGAACGGAGCCCCCGGGGCGGTGAAGCAGGCGATCCGCATCGGGAGGGCCATGAAAGGAGCCGAAGGAAAGGGACCTGAGGCTGTCATCGCGGCGGCGGCGGAGATGCTGTCCGCCACGGTCATCCGCTGCGGGGAGGTGGAGGCGGTGGACAGGTTCACCGCCGGAGGCATCGATACGGGAACGGCCTTTCTCGGCGGGTATGAAGCGACCTTCTGGAAGGAATACATGACCCTTGAAAAGGACGGGGAGCGCCTAGCCACCTTCCCCGACCTCATCACCATCCTCGACGGCGACACCGGCAGGGTCATCCCCAGCGACTGCCTCCAGCCGGGGATGAATGCCGTCCTGTTCACCGCGTCCCGCAGGGAGCTGGTCCTCGGAGGGGGAATGCGGTCCGCCGCCCTCCTTGAGCCTGCGGAGAGAATCCTCGGGAAACCCATGCTCCCCTTCCTCGCCATCTGACGGGAAAGCCTTTCAGCGGGCGGCCTCCGGGCCGCCTTTTTCCTGTGCGCGGCGCCGGCGGACGCAGGAAACGGGGTGTGCTTTTCCCGGATGAAAGTTGATCTGATATTTGACATAATATAATTTGCGTGGTACCCTCTCCTCATGGTGTATTTTGCCCGGATCATGTCCGGGCATACAAAATGGAGGTGTATGAATGGGACTTGAAGACCGGGTTCAGACCGGCGTCCATTTCATGCAGGGAAATTATGCTGCAGTCGAGGGCGCCATTGCCGCGGGATGCGACTTTTTCGCCGGGTATCCCATCACCCCTGCGAACGAGGTCTCCGAGGGTATGGCCAGAAGGCTCCCCGCCGTTGGAGGCGTCTTTTTTCAGGGAGAGGACGAGCTGTGTTCCATCTATGCCATATCCGCGGCGTCTCTCGCCGGGGCGAAGGCCATGACGGCCACCGCCAGCGCAGGATATGACTACATGCAGGAAGGCATCGAGTATGCCGTGGCCGTGGAGGCCCCCATCGTGGTGGTGGACGTGATGCGCTGCCGGGGCGAAAATTTCGCCACCCAGTCGGACATTATGCAGGTCCGGT
>NZ_JAESIH010000085.1 GCF_016756745.1 Aminivibrio sp. | reverse complement strand
TGATGTAAAAATACTGCCCGTAGGCGAGACCGCCCACGATAAGAAGAAAAATAAGAAAAAACAGTCCGTCCTTCTTTGCCGAGTTCACCGGATTCCCCCTCCTTCCCCGGGATTTCTTGCCGAAATGCCGGCGAGATCCCTGAGCATGCACGAAAGGGTGAAATCAACCATGGATTCCTGGTTCTTTACCACCCTTGTGGTCACCGGGAAATCCACCGTAGCCACCACGCCCGCGTCAAGAAGCCCCTTGGCGAACTCCACCACGTCGTTTTCCACGTAGGCGTTCCCCTTGATGGTCGCCTTCCCCGGATCCACCGACACGGAAGAAATCCACACCCCAAGGGGCAGGGACGTCTCGATGGAGTTCAGGAACTCGAGGGCAGGAAGCTCCTCCTGCAGCAGCGTCAGGGCCGAAACGTACACCGCTTCCACGCCTGCAAGCCGCTTGATCTCGTTGGACATCTTCAGGTTCTGCGCCTGCTGGATGGCCACCTGGTCGTTCAGCATGGCCACCTGCGAGCCCATGCCGCTCACCTTCAGGAAGGCAAGGCCGAAAGTCACTCCCCCGACAAGGACAAAAGCAAGAAAGAGCGACACCAGCAACACCCTCGCGGCATTGACCTTTCTTCTGCGGGACTCCACCAGAGAGCGTGGCCGCAGGTCCAGTTTCACCTTCATAGTAAATCCCTCACCGCCAATCCGATGGCCGCTTCCCAACCGCTGTTGCCGTCGTCGGGTTCCGCGATGCCCCAGGTCTCCCACACGTTCATCTTCAGCGATTTCAGCCCCGTCGCAGCCTCGAGAGCCTCCTGCAGCCTGCTGTCCTTCCCGTACCCACCTCCAAGCATAAGGAGATCGACCACCAGTTCGCGGTACTGGTTCTTGATGAAAGTAAGGGTATTGCCGATCTCCCGGACGAGGGGGGCATAGTCCCGCTCGCCCTCGCCCACGGTGGGGATGTCGATGAGCGACGTCCTGTAGAGAATGCCGTTGTCCTTGTACCCCAGCACGAGCTGGGTCACTTCCTTCTCGGCGAAAATGGAAAGGTACCCCTCGGCGTAGGCCGAAACGGGACCCAGTCCGGCACGGAACATGGCCACGTTCAGGGGCTCGATGCCTGCCAGATCCATGCCCGCCGAAGAAGCCACCCTCATGAGCGATTCCACCGTGCGGAGCCTGCACGCCGCCACCAGGACCGACATCTTGCCCCCTTCGAGGTTCACCGGGTTGTCCACCCTGGCGATGTCCACGGCGGCGTCGGTATAGGCATAGGGGAAGAACTTTTCAAAGTCCCACTTCAGGGCCTCCTTGGCATCCTCCATCATCATTTCGGGCATTTCGATGACCCGGATCAGAATGTCCCTGGAGGGAATTCCCAGGGTTACAGGAGCCTTGAAGCCGCCCCCGAGGCTGCCCCCCAGGTTCTCGAAAGCGGGAAGCAGCGCTCCCACGTCGGAGAGGGAATCCTTCCGGATGGCCGTGCCGCCGGTGGCCGTCTGGACCTTGCGGCGAATCTTCAGCCCCGAAAGATCACCGTCCAGTTCCACGTACCGCAGGTAATCTTCGTGCAAAGCAAGCGCCGCTCTGTTCTGCGATTTGAAGAATGCCGAAGCGCCCATGTCGCGACTTCCTCCCCGCCTGTATGGATGAAATTCAATGTAGCTGCATTATACGCTTTTTTAACAATTACAACAGTTCATCAAGAAACAATCGGCACAAACTTTGCAATACCTAAAACACCGCAGGGGCAATCCGGGTGATCTTTTTCCCGTCGAGGAAAAGGAATACGCCCTTGTCCTTGAACTGCCGGTAAAAATCCTCCGGCGAAAGCTCCTGCTCCTGCCAGTCGACAAAAATCGTCTCCTCCGTCCAGAGGAACTTCAGTCTGTCCTTGTTTTCCGTCACTATTTCAATCTGTGGAGGCGTCCGTTTGAAAAGAGCAAGAAATCCGGACACATTATCTACGCCCTCATACTTTGCGGCAAAAACGGGCGAAAGAAAAAGAACGGAGAGAATCGCCGCGAGAAGTACCAGTGTGGTAATATTTTTATTCTTCATGGTTTCCAATCCCTCCAGTAGGTGGGCCGTGTCGACTTGCTCGGAATATCATCCTCCGAGTTCTTGATATGGTCCGGCACATCAATGACCATGAGGTTCCCCGAAAGAGTCACATTTCCCATGACAGCGGGCGGGTTTGAAGCCCCGGGGTAGCGGGTGACACCGACATACAGCTTGCCGCCTGACACTGTTATTCCGCTGATTCTCGTGGCCTCCAGGGTAACGTATTTGTTCTCGTTCCCGCTTGCATCAATCCACCCGCCGAGGCCCGTATCAGCCTTGAGTATATAGAAGTGACTGTTGCCGATCTTGCAGTTGTCATCCGCGACCGGGGCATAGGTAGCGATAAAGATATACCCTTTATATAGCACCGGCGGAGTGGTCACCGTTTCGGTGGACGCGAGGCGCAGATGCCACCCGTTGAGCGTCCGCGCCACGGAGTCGACGTTGTTCCTGTCCAGGCTTTCAAGGTCGCTGTAGGTAGTGTCTGAGCCGGCGGTGTTCCTGTTCAAGGCCACTATGTAGTTTCGCCCGGTCTGCGTACCGAAGAGGCCGTCAGGATCCCCCGTTCCCCAGAAGAGCCATTTCCGGTTCTTTATGATGCCGATCTCCACGGCGTAGGGTATGCCGGTAACCGTCGAAGGAGTCACCGTTCCGGGCGTGAAGACTCTCTGGAGAGTCCAGTTGTCCGTCGAGGCGGCAGATGCATCTCCCTCGAAAACCGCTCCCTTGTGGTCACCGAGATAGAAGGTCTTTATCCGGAGCGGACGGGGCCCTGTCTCTATGGAGAGAGGGGCAACAGCCATTCCAAGATCTGCATGGGTCAGTTCCTTGATCCTGGCACCGTTCTCCATGTCGATCACATACACCGCTTTTCCGCCGTCCGTGTCGGTATCGGAATAGGCGTACTGCGCCCCGGCGCCGAACAGGGAAACCCATTTCGTTATCACATCGGTCCCCGAGGGGTAGTTTATGTCCACGGTGCCGATGAACGGGGTGCTCACTGTCAGACGGAGCCGCCCGAGGGCCGAGGAGTCAGACGCCGCTACGGTGGAAAGAACGGATGTCGCAGAGCCGCCGGACGCGGCCCATCTGAGGAAAGTCCTCTCATCGACCGGGCGGACCGCCATGGTGGCCTGGTCGTAGTAATTGTTCTCCAGGGCCCAGAGAAACTTTGGAATGTAAGGATCGGTGATGTCAAGGGCATACATTCCGGCACCGGCCCGGCCAAGGGAACCAAGCATAACAGTCCGGTACGCACCTCCGAAATAGACATCCTCGGCAACCAGAGGGCCGTCAAGCAGATACTTCGGTACCGAATATTTCTCGTTTGTCACCCAGTTTCCGCCGGCATCCACCTTGAGCCCGAGAAGGCGCCGGTATCCCAACACGTTGGGCGGTATAAACGCCCAATTTTCCACTCCTCCGGTTGTCTTGGGAGTCGTGTTGTTATTGGTTTCGGAAGCAAAAGAATGGACCATCCCGTCATTGGCATGGAGGTAGACGAACTTATTCCTGTTCTTGTAGGTTTCCGCGAAATTGCGGTATGCCTGGTCTTTCAGGAGGCTCTGCGGCGCTCCCACTTCCACGAGCCCGACATGATAGGGATCACCAAGCTTCCAGCGATCATCCCCCTCGGTTTCATCCCAGACGTCGAGCCCCCGTACCCAGTCAATGAACTGGGCGAGCTTCGCATTTGAAAGAATGTCCGTGCTGATGGTACCGGCCAGAAGGGGGCGCAGGGCTTCGACCTGGCTACTGAGGAAATTCTTCAGGTTGCTGCCGGAAAGGCTGGACGCTGTACTCCCGCCCCAGTCGGCCGTATATATATTCCTGTCCCCATAATCCATAGAAGTCAGCGTTACTCCCGCTTCCCAGTTGTGAGGCGTCTCCAGGACATCATCGGATATTGTGTAGCTGTACAGATACCCCGTCCACTGCTGGTCGGGCTTCGGCTTGAATCCTGTGGAGTAGACCTTTCCCTCACTGCCCGCACTTGTGGGCGGATTCACCAGCGGTGCGCTTCCAGTGGCAGCGAAGTCCTGGATGGTCTGGAATATTTTCTTAAAGGCCGCAAGCAGCCCTTCCATGTCTGTGGCGAAATACGCCTTTTCTGTCTGCCCGTTTGCCGCCATTGCGTTGAGTGTGTCTGCAAGATCATCTTCTTCGTCGGGATCGATGAGACCGATGACGAAAGTCTTGACCTTCTTCGCCGGGCTCCCGTTCCGGGAGGTAAGGGACATGCCATATAACCTTGTTACCGCATCTTCTTCATCATAATTGTCAGTGTTGGCACCGTCGGTCAACACGATGAGCCAGTTGTCCTGGCACCAGTCCATTTCGTCTTCGACAGCAGAGAAATAAGCCCCCACAGATTCACTCGAGTTGTACCAGATCGACGAGGCGAGGGGAGTCATACCATCCGCCCTAAACTCGGGGTTCGATGCCGTCTCCGTTCCGTCAAACCATTGTCTGATGCTTTCCAGATGAACGGGACCCTCCGGCAATTTTGTTGTGGAACCGAAATTAACCCTCAACATTGCCATGTCCCGGTTTTCGTCGGGATACTTCCAGGAAATGCGCTGCTGGAAACCGCCGGAGGTAGGAGACCAACGGTAGTATGATGATCCGCTCCCTGAGGATTCGGGCGTTTGCCTGTAGCTCGCCAGCGCAAGACGGATATTCCCCACAAGAGAACTGTCTGTGAGGATACGGTACATTACGTTCTTCAGCGTGTACATCCGGCTGTCGTTTGGATATTTATATCGTTTGTAAGGACCAAATTTATAGAGGTACCATACCCCACGATCCCCATCGGGTTCCCATCTGTAACCTGATGGTAAATTCGGTTTACTACCCCCAAGCCCGACATCTTCCCACCTGATGATAAAGAAAATTACTTCTTTTCTCTGCAATTGACCATTCTGCGGGTGTAGTCGATAAGAAGTACCAAGATTTATATTATCCATCGAGAAATCCCAACGCTGTGGCTTTGTATTATCAATATCAAAAGAGAAATAGCCTCTTGTTCCAATTGGCACCAAGTCGTCGGAAATAACTCTCAGAAGGGGATGATAATTGAATTCTACAGACTCGTTATTATTTCCAGCTGTATTGTTGCCGGGATTCTCATCAGCGCCGAAATAGTTATACGTCGTCGAACCTCCGAAATTGTAGGGGTTCGTCCCGTCCCCGTAGGTGGAAGCGCTGCTTCTCATCCTGTAGGCCATGGACCCGCTGGTGTCGATGAGCAGCAGGACATTCGGCTCCACAAGGTTCGTAAAGCCAAGAGGGGTGTCTTTGTCGGCGGAGAAGAGGTCCGTCTTCGCCGTGAAGGCTCCGTAGGCGGATTGGGTGCTCAGAATTACGGTTAATAAAAGAACCAGACCCAAGAAAGCGGGAAATCTGAAAGAACGTTCACTCTTATTCTTCATTTTCTTCACCTCCGAATTTACCTTGCCATCAGAATTCCCTGTTCCACACGCTTCGTCAGGTCGTTCAGGGTCGCCTCGCTGCGGATCAGGTAGGAGCCCAGAAGGGTGGAGTCGGGGTCGGCGGCCCCAGTGTCGCCCTCGGCAGCGTTGGAACTGGCGTAGGACTGGGACGACTTAATGCTGCCCCCCTCCTGAGTCTGGAAAATCCTCGGGGGGATTCCGGGCACGAACCGCAGGGAACTCGTATATTCATAGGAGAGATCGAAAATCCGTACTTCCACCGTTATGCCGTCAAGAGTAAAGGTTATGAGATCACGGACACTAAGCTCCGGAAAGTATGGAGCCGTAACGGCTGCAATATCCCCGCTCGTGGTGGTGAGGGCAGGCAGTTCACCGGCGTCAACCCGGGAGAGAAGCCACTGTTTTCCCCTCTCCACACCGGCGAGAGCGGCATTGAGCCGGAGTTCGTCGTCCGTCTTCATTTGGGTCGTGGTCATCATGTTCTCTATAAAATAAAACGAAAGAGCCACCAGCGCCCCCGCCACCAGGAGAACAATCAGCGTGAGGGGCAGGGCCATTCCCTGTTTTCTGCCGGGATTCATCATCCTGCTCTTCCTCGTCGTGTTCTTCAATTTCGTATCCTCCATGTTCTGGTGACAGCGGCATACCGGAATTTCCTGTTTGCGGGCATAGGACCGTCCCACCCCGGAATGGAGCTCATATATTCTACGTTGTGCTCCACAGAACCTTTGGCAAGCACAGTCACCCTGAGGAGCCGCTCCGCAGTGAACTCAAACCGGACGTTTTCGATGCCTTCGACGACAGGACTCCACGGTTCATTCACCGCCAGTCCGTCAGAAAGATGTTTCACATTCAGGTTTTCATTGATGATTTTTATCTTCACCGCCCTGACATAGTGCATCTCGTCGAAGGCGGAAATTTTCTGGGCCGTTCTCGCAGCCAGGGTAATCTTTTTTCCATCGGAAGGATTCACCGCATTGACGAACATCGGCGCCGTGCTTCCCGGAAAAGCAACCCAGCTTTTCATCGAATTCGTGTCCTTTATCAGAAGATCCGCCGGAGGAACGGCGGTCAGTTCTATTTCAGTTCCGGTACCGTCGATTTGATAATCATTTTCCACGCCGATGCCTGAAGGAACGGCGAAAACGAGCCAAAGGGCGGAACCGGAAATATCGTCAGAATTAACAACACCGGAAACTACAACGTCACCGGAAGCAATCTGCACAGGGCTGGTGAATTTTTCCAGCACATTTTCAGGCAAAAGAGCAGAGGCTGATTTCAGAACTCCAGACGATGACGAAAAGGACGTCTGGAACGGCGTTTCCCGGTTGGGAAGTCCCATGGCAGAAGCTGAAATATAGGGCTGAATGGCGGCCAGGGCCACCTGCCCCCGTTGCTTCGCCTCCATCATGTCCTGATGGAATTTGTAACTCTCAAATACGGAAAAGAAAAGGGTCATCACGGCAGACATGACCACACCAAGTATCAGTATGGAGATCAGAATTTCTACGAGGGTGAACGCCTGTCTTTCAGTTCTCTTCATCTCCGCCGCCCCCTCATTTCACGGCCGTCAGCCGTGCGTTCCGGCTGAGATCCCGCTCAAGTTTAATCTGGGATTGCTGGGTTATCCCGCCCCAGAACACCTCGACCACGGCATTGCCTCTGGCAAAAGACCGGTCGAAGGAAACCGAATAAATGCCTACATCCTCAGAAGACACAATATCCGCCGAAGCGGCCTCGAGAATGTCCAGCCTGTCATGGGCCAGGGCAAGGGCCTGTTCTTTCTGTACTGTCTGCAGGGCGAGCTTGGAGGACATAATGGGAACCAACGCCATAGCCAGAAGCGCTATGGCGAGGATGAGAAGGGCTATAATGCTCTCGGCCAGGGCAAAGGCCTTTCTGTTTTTTCGGGTGAAAGCATTCGGTTTCTTTCTCAACGTGCTCTCCCTTCTTTCATCCCCGGAACTGTGGCTGTGTGTTCCATGATTCTCTAACCCCAAAAGCGGGATTCGTAAAAAACGAGATTCCTAAAACGAGATTCCCCCCTACGGGGATGCTGCGCGATCGGGCTTCGCCCTTCGGAATGACAGGGGCATTTATTTACGGAAACTCTCTCACTGTGGGAATGCCGGGGGCCCGAAGGCCCCCGGGAAAGTAAATTTTAGCGAGCTCTCATGTATGCCGTTGTAGGAGTATCTGTTGTTTCGTATAGATCACCACTTTGAATGGTATCGCTAGCAATTTGCGGTTCAGCTAACAAGCCTACACTTTCTGCCGTTTCTGCCAGTTTTTCTTGAACTCCAGCTCTGGTAATATTTAACCGACCAACAAACCAAGCGGTGTTATCAGCCGAAACAGTACCGTTTAAAAAAGTGTAATCATCAGTTTCAATGCCCCGATCCATGTATTTCGTTAGTTTTGCAATTTGATTTCCATCAAGGGTGGTATTATTTGGATTATCAGCATAGTACATAAGTGCTGCTGCTTTCAGAGAACGAAGGTCACTCACGATCTTCGTCGCTTCGGCCTTGTCGGTTCCGCTGCCGGCCACGAGGAGCATGGCTCCGGCCAGGATGCCGATGATGATGATGACGATCAGCAGTTCGACAAGGGTGAATCCTGTGCGCTTCTTCAGTACTTTTTTCATGGGTTTTCCCCTCCTGTATGATGGTGTGTTGCTCGTGGTGCCTGGTGCGTATTATGTTTACCGCTCATTTTCGGGCGGATTGTTTTTGGGCGCGGTGGGGCGGTGGTTAAAAACGCGCTCGTTCGGAACGACAGACTTTAACCGAGATACTTCGTCGCTTCGCTCCTCAGGATGACAGACCTAAGGCGAGATCCCTCACTTCGTTCGGGATGACAGGCTTAACCCTAGATCCCTCCCCTTCGGGGATGCTGCGCGATCGCGTTGCTCGGGATGACAGACCTGAGGCGAGATCCCTCACTTCGTTCGGGATGACAGGCTTAAACCGAGATCCCTCGCGTTGCTCGGGATGACAACAAACCGAGATCCTTCGTCGCTTCGCTCCTCAGGATGACAAACCTAAGGCAAGGTCCTTAGTGTTGCTCAGGATGACAAGCTTTTTCCGATCCTCCTCCTTTCTCCGTTCGTCCGGTTCTCCTTTTCTCTACATCATGGTCTGTATGGCGGTGACGATGGGGGTGAAGATGGCCAGCGCCACCATGGCGACGACGCCGCCGACGAAGATGATCAGTACAGGCTCCAGTATGGAGGTGAGGCGCTTGATTTTCTCGTCAAGCTCCATTTCGAACCACCCGGCGACCTTGTCCAGCATGGTTTCGAGCTGGCCGGTCTCTTCGCCCACTTTCATCATGTGGGCGATCATCACCGGGAAGACGGGGATGTTCTTGGCCGTGTCGCCCAGGGAGGCGCCCTTGCGGGCGGCATCCCGGAGGGCGGTATAGGCCCTGCCGATGACGGCGTTGTCCGTGACTTCAGAGGTCATCTCGAGGGACTTGAGGATGGGTACGCCGGAGTCCACAAGGGAGGCAAGGGTGCGGTTGGACCGGGCCATGGCACTTTTGAAGAAGATGTCGCCCACCAGGGGCAACTTGA
>NZ_JAESIH010000084.1 GCF_016756745.1 Aminivibrio sp. | reverse complement strand
CCTTCGTCCATGATCAAAATATTCCAGGCCGCCTCGGCCGTGGAGGGGCTGATCAACCTGAGCTTCGGCGAACCGGATTTCCACACCGAGCCGGAGATCGTCGACGCCGCGGCAAAAGCCGCCCGGGAAGGGTGCACCCATTACCCTCCCCTCCAGGGCTTCGAGGACCTGAGAAAGGAAATAGCCGCCTACTGGAAACGCCATCACGGGCTGGAGACGGACCCCGCTGACATACTGCTCACCGTGGGAGGGCTCCAGGCTCCCCACCTCTGCTTCCAGGCCATGCTCAACCCGGGGGACGAGGTTCTCGTGGCGGAGCCCTGCTTTTCCTCCTATTTCCAGCAGGTAGAGAACAACGGCGGCGTGGTGGCGCCCGTTCCTTCCAGGGAAGAGAACGGGTTCTTCCCCACGGCGGAGGATTTTGCAACGGCGGTGACCCCGAGGACGAAAATCCTGGTGGTCAATTCCCCCTGCAACCCCACGGGAGGGGTGCTGACCATGGAGCAGGCGCTGGAAATCGCGGATATGGCGGTACGGAGCGATCTCTTCGTCATCTCCGATGAAATTTACGAGGCATTCATTTACTCCGGCAAACACATACCCCTTTCGTCCCTTCCCGGCATGAAGGAGCGCACCATGACCGTGGGAGGATTCTCGAAGAGCCACTGTATGACCGGCTGGCGGATCGGTTACGCCATGGGGCCGGCGGAACTGCTGAAGGTGATGAGCACCCTGTCGGTCTCCCAGACCTTCGGCGTCAACAACCTGGCACAGAAGGGCGGCGCCTTTGCCCTTGCAACCCAGGACGAAAAGGTGAAAGCCCGCACGGCTGAATTTGAAAAGCGGGTCCGGTACTGCGCAGACCGGCTGAACGCCATGCCGGGGGTGTCCTGCCCCGAAGCGAAGGGAGCCTTCTATCTTTTCCCCGATATCTCCCGGACGGGCATGACCGATGAGGAATTCGCCTGGTGGCTTCTCGAGGCGGCCAAGGTGGCGGTCATCCCCGGTACTGCCTTCGGAAAGAGCGGGGCCGGGCACATCCGCATCGCCTGCACCCTTTCCATGGAAGACCTCGGAAAAGCCATGGACAGAATGGAAGAAGCGCTGAAGAAGAGAGTCTGAAGGCGCACCTGCCGGGAGAGGGGAAGCAAAAAGAACGGGAGGAAAGGAACCGGAATTGGTGGAGGGAGAGGACGATCGTCACCTTTCGAGGGGGACGCGGCTACGGGACGCAGGGAGACCATGGGGGCCGGAAGGGCCGTCGAGGAGCCGCGCGGGGACGGACCATGGCCAGAATCCCGAATGCCCGGCGTCCTCTTCCGACTACGGCAGGACGTCCGTCCATCCGCTCCGGGGAGCGACATCCTGAACACATGGGTGTACGAGCCATCGGCTTCGGACATCTTCTTCGACGACATGGAATCGGGCGCCTGGAAATGAACGGCGCGTGTGGAAGCCCCTTCTCCAGAGATCCACCGGATTATCATGGACTCCACGACGAACAACCGGCCCGCGGAGGTCCGGACCGACGGGCCCGATCAGCATTGCCCGGCAGACCGGAAAAACCTGTCTGACCGTCAGGGACGATATCGACCTTTCAGGCCGGGGGACAGAACCTCTCGCGTTCGACATGCGGATCCGTCCGGAGGTGGAAAGCGGGGCGGATTGTTTCCGTCTCCGGTTGTCCGGTGACGGCGGGATAACCCGGACGACGATCACAGCTCCACCTGAGGGTGGCGACAAGTGGACATTCTTCTCCATCCCTCTTCCGGCCGTCTTGAGGACGAACCGGTTCCGGTTTCTTTGAGGTTCTTCTTTGAGATGTATTCGGGAGAATTTCCGTTCACCGTTTCCTACTGAATGGAGGTGAAGAGTACCGGTTTCTGCGGCAGGGGAAACACCACGACCTCCCAGGGACTGGAAAGGGCCATGGTGACCAGGTTCTGGGGCCCCGGTTCCTGCTCGCGGACAAAAACCGTCACCCTGTCGCCGGTCTCGATGATGGCCTCCACCGATATGGAATAGCCGCCGGTCCGCTTGAGCCCCTGGAACACGGCGGCAAGAGCCTGGCGGGAAAAATCGATCTCCGGCAGGGGAGGAAGGGGAAGCACGTTGCCGTTGATCTCGCCCCACAGCTCCTTCCACTCATCCGGGGACTTCACCACCATGAAGCGCCTGTCATTGACCCCTCCATAGCTGCCCTTTCCCACCGGAACAAAAGCAACTACCTCACCGTCGTCATCGCCACAGGCGGCGAATGCCTCGACCATCCCAACATTTACGGGGGACATCAGGGCCGTAAAAAGGAAAAGGACCAGAGCCGCTACATTTTTCACAGGATCATCCCTCCATTTCTTTGGCGCTTTCTGTTCGCACAGCATAGCAGAAAGAAAGGAGCGGCTGATGCGTAAAAGGGCTTATTTTCCGAACCTCAGCCGCGCCGCGTCCAGGTGCTTGCACTGTCTCGACCTCTGGAAGGCGGGGCAGGTACAGGCATTGTGGAGAAGATCCACTGCGTAGTCCTCCGTTCCGTGGGCAATGAAGATGGAACCGGCGACCCGCTCCAGTTTTTCCTGGTCGAAGGCGGCACGTTCCCGAAAGGGACGGGCCGGTTCTTCCGGACCGTCGAGGGCGATGTTGGAAAGACGGTCCGCTGCGGCATTCTGATCCCTCGGAACCCAGGAGATGCTGCTTTTCGTACGCCGGAGCAGTTCCATCGCCCGGTCCGCAAGTTCTCTCAGCCGGGGCTCGTTGATCTTCCACCGCCCCGTCACCTGGTTCACCACAAGCCGGCTGTCACCCCGGATATCGGCGGAAAGGCCAAGGCGCTCCACTTCCTCGAGCAGCAGAAGAAGGGCGAGGTATTCCGCCTCATTGTTGGTCCGCTTGCCCAGGGGCTGGGCACACTCCCAGACGGGGACGCCCTGGTCGTCCACGAGGATTGCCCCGGCCCCGGCCTCTCCGGGGTTCCCCCTGGACGCCCCGTCGAAATGCCCCCGAAGTCTGCCCTTGCCGGAAAACCGGCTGCTCCCGGCACCGGGAGCAAGGACGTCGGTCCAGTCGGAATCAAGGTCAAGAAATTGATTGGATACCACTTCAGGTGATTTTTTTCTCATTTAGTACTTCCTTTCCTTAGTTCTCAGGACTCATTTGTCTTTCTTTTCGGCCCCTGAAGTTAAATTACTTTCGACCTCCCGGGGAAAAATAGACTATAATGCACACGGTCGTTTATCTTTCTTCATAGGGGGTTGTTCACTCGTGACGCTTTCGCCGAACTCCGCACGCAGATTGCGCCGCCTTCCTTCCCGGCAGGGAAAGGTTCTTTCGGGGCTTTGCACAGTCCTTTTTCTGCTTCCTCTTTTTCTTGCGGCGCTTCCTCCCCTGGCTGCCTCCGCTTCGGAGTTTTCCTTTCTGAAGGGGCTTTTCGTCCGTGAAGTAAAGGGCTACGGAATGTACACGGAGGAACCTTCCTCCAGGTTCGAGAAGGGCTCCAGGATCTCGGTCTATCTTGAAATCGACGGTTTCCAGAACCTGAAGAAGGACAACGGCTACGAGGTCCACCTCAGCCTTGACCTCCTGGTGAAGGACGACAAGGGAAACGTGGGCATCGAGCAGAAAGACGTGGTGACCTCCGACCTTATCCTGAAGAGCCCATGGAGGGACTTTTTCTTCACGGTAAACATCGACCTTGCAGAACTTCCCCCTGGAAAATACACCCTGGGTTTCGTCGCCACCGACCGCACCAGCGATAAAAAAGCCTCCTACGACATGGACATCGAAATCTACTGACCCATTGTTCCCGCAGGCCGGGCAGCCTCACCGGAGTTCCGGGGAGGCTGCCTTTTCCCGTCTTGCCGTTCCCGCACCATGTCGTCGGTGTTCGGCCGTCCGTCCCTGAACCGTTCCGCCGTCAGGCCGTGCCCATTGAAAGCGATGATGCCGGTCACGGAAGCGCTTTTGAAGCCCCGGGACCAGTTTGCCCCAGCCCGTGAGAATTATAACGCGGTTTTGGAGGCAGGGATTCACCCTTGGAGGCCGCGGACGGCATAGCCGAAGGACCTGAATGCGCAATCTTCTCCTCTGGGTGAACGGACGTGGACGGACCCGCCATTTTCTTGTTACAGACTTTCTCCGTAAGGATAGCACACTCCGGTTCCATTTTTCGGACCCGGGAATGATAGAATGGGAAAAAACGGCCTCCCCGGCCGGACACACACCGGAGGTATCTGATGAAAACACTGTATCTCGACTGTTTCGCCGGCATTGCCGGCGACATGTTTCTCGGAGCCCTGCTCGACCTCGGCCAGGACCGGAAAGCCTTCCTCGAAACCATGGAGAGTATCGTCCTCTTTCCCGGCCACGGCCATTCCTCCGCCCACTGCCACAGCCAAGACGAAGGACATTCCCATGGGCATGACCACGATCATCACCACGGCCCGGAGGCGGGGGACCGGCTGAAAATCTCCATCACCCGGGAAAGCCGGGGCGGGATAGCCGGCACAAAGGTATCGGTCCGCAACCTCGAGAATCATCCCCACCGGGGGCTCTCCGACGTCCTCGCCATTATCGAAGCGAGCCCCCTCTCCCCCGGGGTGAAGGAGCAAAGCGCCGCCGCTTTCCGCCTCCTTGCCGAAGCGGAGGCAAAGGTCCACGGCACCACCCCGGAGGAAGTTCATTTCCACGAGGTCGGGGCCATCGACTCCATCGCCGACATCATCGGCGCCTTCGTCCTGGTGGAGAAGGCGGGCATCGAAAAAACAGTCTCCTCCCCCCTCAATGTGGGGTCGGGAACGATCAAATGCGCCCACGGCATCCTCCCCGTTCCTGCCCCGGCCGCCATGGAACTCCTGAAGGGGATCCCCGTTTACGCCGAAGGAGCCCCCATGGAGCGGGTCACCCCCACGGGCGCCCTCCTGGTCCGGTGCCTGGCAGGGGAGTTCGGCCCCCTTCCGGCGGGAAAAGTCCTGGCGTCAGGCAAGGGGCTGGGCGACAGGGAGAGCGACATCCCCAATCTGGTGCGGGCCGTGATCGTGGACACTCCGGACGGGAGCGGCGAGGACGTTTTCCGGAGGGACCGGGGAGTCGTCCTCGAGACGAACATCGACGACATGAACCCCCAGTACTACGGACCGGTGATGCAGAGGCTCTTTGCCGAGGGGGCCCTCGATGTCTGGGCGACGCCCATGATCATGAAAAAGGGACGCCCTGCGGTGACCCTGAGCTGCCTCTGTCTTCCCGAGAAGGAGAACGTCCTGGCGGAAATCCTCCTCCGGGAGACCACCACCCTCGGCCTGAGGAAATACCCCGTGGACCGGCTGAAGACGGACCACGAGATTGTGGAGCGGGAGACCTCCTGGGGCCTTGTCCGGTTCAAGGTGGCCCGACTCGGCGGCGAGACCCTCCGGGCAAACCCCGAGTTCGAGGATGTCCGAAGGCTGTCGGAGGAACACTCCATCCCCCTGCCGGAGATGCGGGAGCGCCTGGTGGGAGAATTTCTACTCTGAAAACTGAAGGCGGGGTGCGGGAAATCCCCGGCACCCCGCACCCCTTCCGGCTCACTTGCCCCGGGGAGCCTTTTTTGCCGCCGGCCGCTCTTTCGGCGGAGGGGCCTTGGCGGGAGCCCTCATGGAGATGACACTATCGCCGCCCGCCACAATGGCGGCATACTTTTTATACACCGCCGTAAAGTCCTTCAGGATGTCCTCCCTGAGCATGTCGAAGGGAACCACCACGTACCGCCCCAGGAGAGACCGGCGCGGATTGTACAGCAGCGTCCCGGTGACGTTCTCGAAGGAGATCCGCGTCTCCCCCCGCATCTCCGTCCTGACCACGTCAAGGGAGACAAGCAGGCCCACGAGCTTGTGGAGATCCTTCTGGGCCGAGAGGAAATTGCCGAGGGAATACACCACGAGGGTGTTCTTTACCATGGCCACCGGCTGGACCACGTGGGGATGGTGGCCGAGAATGATGGAAACGCCGAGGGATGCGAGGTGTTCAGCGATTTTTTTCTGCTCCCCGGTGGGGGCGAACGCGTATTCGCTCCCCCAGTGCATGGAGACGATCACCACGTCGGCTTTTTTCTGCGCCCGGGATACTTCGCTCTTGGCCTTTTCCGGCGTGTAGAGGCTCACGTAGTGCTCCTTTCCCTCCGGGGCCTTCAGGCCGTTCGTGGCGGTCGTATAGGCCAGGAATGCGCAGGAAATGCCGTTTACCCGGAAAAACCGGATTTCTTTTTCCTTCTCCGCGGTCAGACTGCTTCCGGCGGTCACCACGCCCTTCTTTTCGTTCCAGTATTCCAGCGAGGCAAGCACCCCCTTCTCCCCCCTGTCCAGGGTGTGGTTGTTCGCCAGGGACACGAGGTTGAAATCGGCGTCGAGGAAGGCGTCCCCTACCTCCCGGGGGGAATTGAACCTGGGGTAGGTGGACAGCCCGAGCTTCGTGCCGCCGAGGATGGTCTCCTGGTTGTAGAAGGCCGCGTCATGGGGGGCTATCCTGCTCTTCACCATACGGAGCATGGGCCGGAAATCGTACCCGCCGGCTTTTGTCGCCGCCGCGGCGTACACCCCCTTGTGGATCAGGGCGTCCCCAACGGCGGCCAGGGAAAACCGGGCCGCCCCGCGGGCGGGCCCAGGGAGGAAGAAGAGCATGAGAAGGAGAGAAAGAGCTCGAACGGTACGGAGAACCTTCATGGCGCGGCCCACCTTTCGATCCCTGCGGGTACCGGCGTTGCTAAAAGAGAGCACGGGCAGTATTCTATCCCTGTCCTCCGGGTCCGGATTCTTTTTTCTTCCCCGGGGAGGTCACGCTCTTCCCGCACCAGCGAAGAGGGGAGACCGGTATCACGGCAAGAGCGGCATAGTTCATTCCATCCGTCTCCGGAAGGATTTCCCGCCCCAAGAGTATACCTTCACGGAGTCAAAAAAGGGAACGGCGGAGGAAAGAAAGATCGGCATTCCGGGGAAGCGGCCTTCCCCGAAGAAAGGACGGTGAAGGACGTGCGCTGCATCGTCACCTTCGAGGTCACCAGCATGGCGCTCCTCTTTGAACGCACCTGCAGAAAAAAGGGCATTCCGGCAAAGGTGGTTCCCGTTCCGCGAAAACTCTCATCCAGCTGCGGCCTCGCCTGCGAATTCCCCTGCGGATCCGCGGACGATGTGCGGGCCCTCTGCATAGAGAGGAAAATCGACGTGGAATCGTACCACGAGCTGGAAGACGACTGGACATAATCCCCGGCAAAGGATACCATATAGGGGATGGTGGTATTATCTCTAAAGGAGGGGGTACGGTTCATGGAAAGGAAAAAGGTGCTCATCATCGGGGGCGTAGCGTGCGGTGCCAAGACGGCCGCCAGGCTCGCCAGGCTTGCTCCTGAGTTCGACATCACGGTGCTTGAGCGGGGGGAACACATCAGCTTCGCCGGGTGCGGCTTTCCATATTTCGTCGGGGACGTAGTGAAGGAGTACAAAGACCTGGTCTGCACCCCCCTCGGCATCGTCCGGGACGCAAACTTCTTCAGAACGGTGAAGAACGTCACGGTCCACACGGGCTGTCTCGCCACCAGGATCGACAGGGGAAGCAAGTGCGTCATCGCCTCCGACGCGGCCTCGGGCGAAGAAAAGACCTTTCCGTACGACAACCTCGTGCTTGCCACGGGAGCCTCCCCCATTCGCCTCCCCATACCGGGCAGCGATCTCAACAGGGTTTTCACCCTCTGGACCATGCCCGACGCCCTGGCCATGAAATCTGCCCTCTCATCGGGAAACATCAAAACTGCGGTCGTCATCGGCGCCGGCCTCATCGGCATGGAAGTCGTTGAGGCCCTTTCGGAACGGGGTGTCAAAGTTTCCGTGGTGGACGCCCTTCCCACGCCCCTTCCGGCCCTCGTGGGCGAAGATTTCGGCATCCGGATCGCCAAAGCGGTCAAGGCGAAAGGCGTCGATTTCTACGGCGGCGAGAAAGTCACGGAAATCACCGGCGAGGGCGGGGTCGTCACCGGAGTCAGGACGGACATGCGCTGCCTGCCTGCGGACATGGTGCTCCTGGCGGTGGGCATCAGGCCGAACACCAGCCTTGCCCGGGACGCGGGCCTGAAGCTTGCCCCCAACGGGACCATCGTGGTGGACGAACTGATGAGAACGAGCGACCCGGCCATCTACGCCGGGGGCGACTGCGTGCAGACACGGCACCTTGTCACGAAAAAGCCCGTATGGCAGCCCATGGGCTCCACGGCAAACCGCCAGGGAAGGGTGATCGCCGACAACATCGCCGGACTCGCCACGCCCTTCTCGGGGGTCCTCGGGACGGGCATCCTGAAGCTTTTCAACCTGACCATAGGCAAGACGGGCCTCGACGAGAGGCAGGCGAAGGAGGCGGGCTTCGAGCCCGTGAGCATCGTGGTGGAAGAACCGGACCGGCCCCACTTCATGCCCGGCATGGGGGCCATGACCATCCGGCTGGTGGCGGACAGGTTGACCCGCCGGATCCTGGGAGCCCAGATCATGGGCACAGGGGTGGTGGACAAGCGCCTTGACGTCCTCGTGGCGGCCGTCTCCTCGGAGATGACGGTGGACCTCCTGGCCGACGGCGACTTCGCCTACGCCCCGCCCTTCTCCACGGCCCTCGACCCGAACACCCACGCGGCCAACGCTCTGAAGAACAAAATGGACGGCCTCGTGAAGACCTACCAGGCAAAGGAACTCCGGGAACGGATGGAGGGAGCGAATCCCCCGCTGCTGCTCGACGTGAGGACTCCGGGAGAGCTGGACCAGCAGGGACGGCTCCCCTACGAGTTCATGAACATCCCTCTCGGAAAACTCCGGGAAAGAATCGGCGAACTGCCTCGGGACAGGGAGATCGTGGCCTTCTGCAAAATCTCCGTTCGGGGCTGGGATGCCCTGGCGACCCTGAAAGGGGCGGGCTTCGACAACGCGGCCCTCCTTGAGGGAGGCGTCATGGCCTGGCCCTACGAGCTGAAATAGCCCCCTTCCGGGCCGCAAAAAAAAAGAAAGGGACTGCCGCAGGGAACTCTGCGGCAGTCCCTTTCTTTTTTCCCTGGTCTATTCCTGTTCCTCGGCCAGCTCCACCAGGGCTTTCGCCATGATATGGGCGTTCTTCATGATGTCCTCCACGGACCAGCGCTCGTCTTCCTCGTGGATTGTGTAGTCCTGCCCGGGGAAGACGGGGCCGAAGGCCACCACGTTGGGCATGGACTTGGCGTAGGTGCCGCCGCCGATGGCCAGCAGGGTGGCTTCCTGGCCGGTTTCTTCCGTGTAGACCTTCCGGAGGGCCCGGATAAGCCTGGACTCCGGGGGCATGTACAGGGGGGCAGCCTTGGACACGTTCTCCACAGCCAGCCCGTACCTGCTGAAGGTCTCCTCTGTGGGACCGGTGACGGCCTCTTCCTTTGCCGTGACGGGGTACCGTATGTTGATGGTGAAGGAAACCCGGTCCTTTTCGGCCTTCACCACGCCGACGCAGGCCGTCGTCGGGCCGGACACTTCGTCGGCCATGGCGGCGCCCAGTGATTTTCCGTCCGTCTCGAAACCCACGAGCCGGGAGAATGTGTTGAAGAATTCCCCTTGCTCGCCCTTCAGCTTCAGCCCCGCCATGAAGTCCGCAAGGCAGGCGAGGGCGTTGATTCCCTTTTCGGGGGTACTTCCGTGGGCGGGGCGGCCCTTCATCACCAGGGTGACGCTGCTTCCGTCATCGGCGGCGGAAAGAGAGCTGCCTTCCGGACCCTTCCAAGCGGACGCGGCGGCGGTGACGCGCTGCCTGCACTCGGCCCTGGAATCCTCGATCACGGCCGTAACCTCGGCCATAAC
>NZ_JAESIH010000083.1 GCF_016756745.1 Aminivibrio sp. | reverse complement strand
CCGCGACCTCGACATGGCGAAGGAAATGATGAACTTCACGAAGCTGAACATCCTGATGCAGGCCGGCAACTCCATGCTTGCCCAGGCGAACCAGCTTCCCCAGAACGTGCTGCAGCTCCTCCGGTAAATCTCTAGCACACTACAGAAAAAGAGGGGAGATTTTCTCCCCTCTTTTTCCTAGAGACAGGGAGGTGCCGATGCCATGGAAATCCTTCGTTCAACCGTTTCGCAGGGTTCACCTGAGAAGGCCCCGGCCGTTGGAAAAGTTTCCGAAGTACCTGTTCCGAAAAAAACTGCGGAGCCTCCGGTAAAACCGGTATCCGAGGAGCAGGTGCAGGACGCCGTCGACCAGGCGAACAAGCTGGCGGTGGCCTTCGACAGGAGCCTGAAGTACGAGTACAAGAAGGAGGCGGATGTCTACCAGGTGTCGGTCATCGATACCTCCAAGGACGAAGTGGTCCGGAAGATTCCGCCCGACGAAGTGGTCCGTTTCATGGAGAACATCAGGGAGCTTTTCGGTGCTCTTCTCGATGTGAACGCGTGATATTTGCGATGTACTGCCAGAGGCGCCCGCAGAAGCGGCCGCCTCTTTATTTTTTCCCTCAAACGGACGATACTGGAAAGGGATTAAAATTTTCCGGAACAGTCCATTATGGGGGAAGCCGCATGAAGATATGTGTCACAGGAGCCGGGGGGTTCATTGGTTCGCAACTGGCCGAAAAACTGGCGGAGCGGGGCCACGAAGTTCGGGCCTTTCTTCGGTACAACTCGAAAAACTCCTGGGGATGGCTCGAGGAGTCCGAATACGCCAAAGAAATGGAGATCATTTCTGGGGACATCCGGGATTTCGACCTCGTTCGGCAGGCCGTTCATGGCTGCGACCGGGTCTTCCACCTTGCGGCCCTCATCGGCATCCCCTATTCCTACGTTTCTCCCCTGGCCTACGTGAAGACCAACGTGGAAGGGACCTACAACGTCCTCCAGGCCGCCCGGGAGTGCGGAGTTGAGCGGGTGATCCACACCTCCACCAGCGAGGTCTACGGAACGGCCCGATATGTCCCCATCGACGAAGGGCATCCCATAACCCCCCAGTCCCCCTATTCGGCCACCAAGGCCTCGGCGGATTATCTCGCCCTCTCCTATTATGGCTCCTTCGGCGTTCCCGTGACGGTGGTCAGGCCCTTCAACACCTACGGTCCAAGGCAGTCGGCGCGGGCTATCATCCCCACCATCATCAGCCAGCTCCTCGCCGGAAAAGAGGAAATTTCCCTTGGGAACCTCAAGCCCACCCGGGACCTGACCTTCGTGGACGATACGGTCCGGGGATTCCTGGCTGTGTCGGAAGCTCCCGGCGCCGTGGGCGAGGTACTGAACCTCGGCACTGGGACAGAAATTTCCATGGGAGACCTCGCCCTGCTCATCGGAAAAATCATGGGGAAATCTTTCCGCATAACGTCTGATGAACAGCGGGTCCGCCCTGAGAAGAGCGAGGTGGAGCGGCTGCTTTCAAATCCGTCAAAGATGAACGCCCTCACGGGGTGGAAGGCCGCCGTTTCCCTCGAGGAAGGCCTGAAGCGAACCATCGAATGGATGAAGGACCGCAGGGCGCTCTACAAGAGCGGCATCTATAACGTATAGAAGGTGAACGACATGTTCCTGCTTCTTGATGCACCGAATCTCGGAGGGGAGGAAAAGGCGAAGCTCATGGAGTGCGTGGATTCCACCTATGTTTCCACCGCAGGCCCCTTCGTGCCTGAGTTCGAGCAGCGGTTCGCCCGGTACCTCGGGACGGAGGACTGTGTGTCGGTCCAGAGCGGTACAGCAGCCCTTCACATCGCCCTCGCCGAGGCCGGGGTGGGACCGGGGGACGAGGTCATCGTGCCCGCCCTTTCCTTTGCCGCATCGGTCAACCCGGTCCTGTACACCGGGGCAACTCCTGTGCTTGTTGACGTCGACCCCGAAACCTGGACCCTTGACCCCGGACTGACGGAAGCGGCCGTTACGCCCAGAACCCGGGCGATTCTGCCCGTTCATCTCTACGGCAACCTCTGCGACATGGACAAACTGGGAAGGATTGCGGAAGAACGGGGGCTCGTCATCATAGAAGACGCCACCGAGAGCCTGGGAGGAACGTGGAAAGGCAAACCCTCCGGAACCCTGGGGAATTTCGGCTGCTTCAGCTTCAACGGAAACAAGCTTATCACTACCGGCGGGGGAGGCATGGTCGTTGCCCGTGACAGGGAGCGGATCAACCATATCCGCTTTCTCGTCAACCAGGCACGGGATGCGTCAAAGGGATATTTCCACCCTGAAATGGGGTACAACTACCGCATGACGAACCTCGAGGCCGCCCTCGGCCTCGCCCAGATGGAGCGCATCGACCTTTTTCTGGAAAAAAAGCGGACCTTTGCCCGGATCTACCGGGAAGTCCTTGCCGGCCTTCCGGAGGTGGAATTCCAGAAAGAGCTTCCGGGGGCACAGAGCGCATGGTGGCTTCCGTCATTCACCTTTTCCGGCGGTGGAGTTCCGGAACTCCAGGAAAAACTTCGGGAAAAAGGCGTGCCCACCCGGAGGCTCTTTTCTCCTTTGCACACATACCCATACCTGAAAGACTTCTGCAGATTTTCCTATCCTCAGGCCGAGCGTATCTTCGAGGAGGGCATCAATCTTCCCGCTTCCACGGTCAACGACGAAGAATCCACCCTTCGTGCGGCGGAGAGTATCCGTGATGCCGTCCTTTCCATGAGAAGGTGAGGCAATGGCCCGGAAAATCGCCGTCATAACCGCCACAAGGGCGGAATACGGTTTGCTCAGCCCGCTGATGAAGAAGATTCTGGACGATCCGGACCTGGAGCTGCAGATCATCGTCACCGGAGCGCACCTGTCGCCCGAGTTCGGCCTGACGTGGAAGGAGATCGAGGGGGACGGCTTTCCCATCCACAAACGGGTGGAGATGTTGCTCTCCGGCGATTCACCCGTTGCGGTGACCAAGTCCCTCGGCCTCGGCATCATTGGTTTTGCCGACGCTCTCGATGAATTGAAGCCGGATATTCTGGTCATTCTGGGTGACCGGTACGAGATGCTCGGTGCCGCTGCTGCAGCAGTTCTTGCGGGGATACCCGTCGCCCACATACACGGCGGCGAGATCACCCTCGGCGCCTACGACGACGCCTTCCGTCACGCCATCACCAAGATGAGTTCTCTCCACTTCGTAGCTCATGAAGATTACCGGCGGCGTGTGATCCAGATGGGGGAGGTTCCCGATTCGGTCTTCGTCGTCGGCCCGGCGTGCCTCGACGGGATCAGGGAGACGGAACTGCCGACCGGGAATGAACTGGAGCAGCATCTCGGCATTCACCTTTCATCACCCCTCTTCGTCGTAACCTATCACCCTGAAACCCGCTCACCTTTGCCTGCAGAAGAGCAGATCAAACGCCTCCTCTCGGCTCTGGACCGCTTCCCGTCAGCGACAATGGTCTTCACCGGGGCCAATGCCGACACGGACGGCCGGGTTATCAACGAGCGGATGCTCGAATTCTGCAGGCTCGCTCCGGAAAAACGGGCCTTTGTCCAGTCACTGGGGAGGAAACGGTATTGGGGTATGCTTTCGATAGCAGACGCAATTATCGGCAATTCCTCCAGCGGAATTACGGAAGCTCCTTTCTTTGGTGTTCCGGTAGTGAATATCGGAGCCAGACAACAGGGACGAATAAGGGGCGACCTTGTTATTGACTGCCCTTGTGAAGTTGAGGGGCTGGAGCTTGCGATACAAAAGGTGCTGACCTGCGGCAGGCGGTCCTTTAAAAGGAAATTAGCTTCTTTTCGTCCTGCAAAATCAATATGTGCTCATCTTAAGAACGCCTCATTTGAAAAAGTAAAACGTTTTTATGATATCCAATGGACGGAGTGAGAATATGAGCATCTATATTGTTGCCGAAGCAGGAGTTAACCACAACGGATCACTGGATATGGCGTTAGAACTCGTTGATTGTGCCTCTGATGCCGGAGCTGATGCGGTGAAGTTTCAGACGTTCCATGCAGAAAAGGTAATTTCCGAAAATGCGCCGAAGGCAGAATATCAAACGCACACAACCGGTGATGGGCAATCACAGCTGGATATGGTTCGCCCCCTTGAACTTGGCGCTGAGGCCCATTATTCATTAAAAAAAAGGTGCAATGAGCGAAAAATTAATTTTTTGTCCACTCCTTTTGACGAAGATAGCCTTGATTTTTTGGTTCATAATCTCGGACTTCGTAGATTGAAAATACCTTCCGGAGAGATCACAAACGCTCCTCTTCTGCTTCGAGCGGCCAGAACAGGGTCCTCCATTATCATGTCAACCGGGATGAGCACCTTGGGAGAAATAGAGGAAGCCCTCGGTGTTTTGGCGTTTGGATTTCTTAATAACGAAACACCTCCTTCCCGGGAAGCTTTCCGGAAGTCGTTCTTCTCAAACGAGGGACAGAACTTATTGAAGCAAAGAGTTTCGCTTCTTCATTGCACAACTGAGTATCCGGCTCCATTTAGCGAAGTAAATCTTAGAGTTCTTGAAACCTTAAAGCAGGCCTTTGGTCTTCCTGTTGGCTATTCTGACCATACGGAGGGTATTGCAGTTCCTATTGCTGCTGCAGCATTAGGAGCTGTAATTATTGAAAAACATTTCACCCTTAATAAGGGACTCCCTGGCCCTGATCACAAAGCATCACTTGAGCCTGACGAGCTTTTCGCCATGATACAAGGTATACGAAAAGTTGAAATGGCACTGGGAAACAGTCGAAAAATACCAACCCCTTCCGAACAAAAAAATAAAGTAATTGCGCGCAAGAGCCTGGTGGCGAATAAAGAAATAAAAAAAGGAGAAGCTTTTTCCTGCGACAATATAACTATGAAAAGGCCGGGCGACGGGGTGTCTCCGTTTTTCTTCTGGGACTGCTTGGAAACTTGCGCTGGCAAGGATTTTAAAAAAGACGAAGAAATTATTTATTGACGTTTATATTGCCTTCTTTTGAAAGCGGAAGGCATGTTTTTTTGAGACTAGCAGTTTCAAGGGAGGAATAATCATGATACGTGAAACAGATATCCCTGAAGCTATTGTATTCAATAATTTTTCAAAATATGTCAGAAGGCAAGCTCTATCGAGGTTTTTGGCCCAATATGAGTTGTTTAAACTACAGATGGGGATTAAAGGGAGTGTCGTCGAATGTGGAGTTCATCATGGAGGAAGTTTAATGACCTGGGCAAAACTTTCCTCCGCCTTGGAACCAATTGCCTTTGACAGAAGAATTTTCGGGTTTGATACCTTTGACGGCTTTCCTTCAATCAACTCTAAGGATTTGGGAGAATATGGGAATAAAGAAGCGAAAGTCGGAGGTTTTCAGGCTCCCTACGAGGTTTTTGAAGAGTTAAAGAAAGTAATAGAAGATTATAATTCAAATAGATTTATAAACGAAATAGAAAAGGTTTATCTGATTAAAGGTGATGCTTTGCAGACGATTCCGTTGTTTTTAAAGGAAAATCCTCACTTGATTATCAGCTTGTTGTTTATGGATTTTGATCTTTATGAGCCAACCAAGGTTGCCTTGCACCATTTCTTACCGCGTATGCCAAAAGGGGCAATCTTGGCATTTGATGAACTTAATAATCCCTGGTGGCCCGGTGAGACTCAGGCGGTTCTAGAGGAACTCAATGTTTCGGATTTTAAGTTTGAGAAGTTTACCTTTGATCCAAATATTTCTTATATAGTGCTATGAGCGTTTTAAGAAATGTTGTGAGGTTTTTTTCCTATGAGTAAGCGTGTTTTGGTTTATCCCTGCGGGACTGAAATCGGCCTCGAAATACACAAAGCCGCCGGCAATTCGATCCATTTCGATTTGTTTGGTGGTTCCAGCTCCTATGACCACGGCAGATTTGTATATGAGAAACATATAGGGAACCTTCATTTTATCGATGATTCAAGCCAAAAGGCAGATATCGAAAGATTTGCATCTCAGATTGATAGATATGATTTTGACTTTATTTACCCTGCAATGGACGGGGTTCTTACGAAATTCTCAGAATTCAGGGAGTGTTTCAAAGGCCAGGTCATTGCTCCGCCTTGCAAGACTGCGAAAATTACCCGGTCAAAAAAAAAGACATATGGTTATTTTGCGGGGCTTCTTGAGGTTCCGAAGATAATAGGAGACGATACAGAAATTCCTTTCCCTGTCTTCGTTAAGCCTGATGTGGGACAGGGTGCTCGTGGAACTGCTTTGATTCGCAGTGAAAAAGAACTTGCTTTATACAAAAGCCTGAATGGTGCGGAAAACCTCTTGATTCTGGAGTATTTACCCGGGGAAGAATACACCATTGATTGTTTTACTAATTCTTCGGGGGATCTGGTTTATTTCGGCGGCAGGGTCAGACGGAGAGTTAAAAGCGGGATTAGTGTCAATGCTGTACGAGCGGAAAATAAAGAGTTCAAGAGAATTGCTGAGATTATTAATGCAAATCTCGAGCTTCGGGGCGCCTGGTTCTTTCAGTTGAAAGAAAACAGCAAAGGCCAGTTGTCATTGCTGGAAATTGCCCCAAGAATAGCAGGAGGATCAGCACTGACAAGAAATTACGGTGTAAATTTGCCGCTCCTGACGCTTCACCTTTTTGACGGTCAAATAATCGATTCGATTCTGCTTAACAATTATGAACTGGAATTAGATCGGGCACTGCAGAATAGTTATTCCAGCACGATCAGCTTCAGTCGGGTTTATATTGATTTTGACGATACTCTTATTCTCAGGGGCAAAATAAATTTGCAGGTAGTGGCATTCTTATTTCAATGTGTCAATGATGGCGTCCCCATTACATTGTTGACGAGGACGAAAGTTGATCTTGGAAGCAGTCTTGAGTTTTACCGCATAAAAGGGCTTTTTGATGATGTGATTTTTGTAAGTGAGACTGAGAAGAAGAGTCAATATATCAAAGAACAGGATGCTATTTTTATCGATGATTCTTACGGTGAAAGAGCAGAAGTTAGGCGAGAAACAGGAATAAATGTTTTTGATACTCATATGATAGAGTGTCTGCTGCGTCATTGAAATATTCCAACTCTTCAGGCGGATTACAGCGAAGGTTTGATGATTTGACAAGGTTAGCATTTCAGGGGGTTGTGTTGATTTGATTTCTCTTAAGCTTCTCGTCGTTGGCCTGGGGTCCATGGGTAGGCGCCGTGCCCGACTGACTGAAAGATTTTTTCCCGGGGTTGCCCTTTTCGGGGTGGACTCCCGCCCGGACCGGAGAGAAGAGTTTTCCCGGCAGTTCAATGCTGATGTTTTTGATTCCCTGGATGAAGTTTTTGAGACGCTAGCGCCTGATGCAGTGGCAGTCTGCACTTCACCGGAGAATCATGGAGATTTGGTGCCGCTGGTTTTGAAAAGGGGCATCCCCACCTTCTCCGAGCTTGACCTTCTGGATGACGGGTATGACGCTATTTTGCCCTTCGAGGAGAGAGGATTTCCCGTGGCTTTTCTCTCATCGACTCCCCTCTACCGCTCGGAAAACCGGTGGATTATCGGAAACCACGGGGAGACGGGGGCGAGGAAGTTTTATACCTACCACGTAGGCCAGTATCTGCCGGACTGGCACCCCTGGGAAAAGTACGACGAGTTTTTCGTCGGTTCGCCCCGGACGAACGCCATCCGGGAAATTCTGTGCATCGAGCTGCCATGGCTGACGGAGTGCTTCGGAAAAGTGACGGACTTCAGCTGCTCCTGGTCCCGGATAAGTTCTCTGAACCTTCCGTACCCGGACACCTGCCAGGTCCTTCTGCGCCACGCCGATGGAACGGCGGGGAGCCTTACCGTTGACTGCGTCTCCAGGAAGGCGGTCAGGAATCTGCGGATCAGCGGCGAGGAAGGAACGATCCTGTGGGAGGGAAACAGCCGGTCTCTTTGTTATCTTTCCCCGGCGGGGGAACCGATCCATCCCCTGCTAGACGAAAAGGAACTCGAACGGCAGGCCGGATATGCGGAATTCATCAGCGAAAGCCCTTACCTCGAAGAGCTGCGCCATTTTTTCCGCCTGGTCAGCGGTGAAACGGCAGAGCGGGGCTACAGCTATGCCCGCCACCGGGAGATCCTGGGGCTGGCAGACCAGCTCGAGAGGGAGTGGAGAGAGCAATGAAAGCCTGTTTTTTCGGCATGGGGTCCATCGGGATGCGCCATGCCCGAAACCTGAGGCATCTTCTCTGGACTCGCGGCTACAAAGGGGAAATTCATGCCCTCCGCTCCGGCCGGGGAGGGGAAATGCCCGAAGGCCTGGCGGACAGAAACTGTGCCTCCTGGAACGACCTGGAGCCTCCCTATGACCTGGTCTTCATCACCAACCCCACGATGATGCACTATGAAACGCTGCTCAAGGCCGAGTCCCTGGGAAAGTCCATTTTCATCGAGAAGCCTGTTTTTCATAGTTCCTCTGTAGCATCCGGCATTCCCCGTTCCCTTTCAGGAAAGACGGTCCATGTTGCCTGCCCGATGCGGTTTCATCCGATAATCGAGCACTTAAAAGCCCGTCTGCCCGGAGATGTCTTTGCGGCCCGCCTGCTCTGCTCCTCCTATCTTCCAGACTGGCGGAAAGGCAGGGACTACAGGGCCGTCTACAGCGCCCGGCGGGAACTCGGGGGTGGAGTGGCCCTCGACCTGATCCACGAGCTTGATTATGCCCGGTGGCTCTTTGGCGAACCGGAGAAGGTCGTCCGGGTGTCCGGCAAATATTCGGCCCTCGAGACCGACTGTGACGACGGGGCGGCCTTTATCATGACCTGCGGAGGACGGCTGGTGGAAGTTCACCTGGATTATTTCGGACGAAAGGCCCGGCGGGAATTGGAGCTGTTCTGCAAGGATGACACCTTCGTCTGCGACCTTATCCAGCGGACCGTGACCTCCCTTCTGTCGGGAGAAACGACGACCTTTCCCCAGGAGGACCTCTACGAGAAGGAAATGGTATATTTCCTGGACCTTTCGGAAAAGGGGGAGCAGTCCTTCAACTCCCTGGAGGACGGGCTGGCGACACTGCGCATCGCCGAAGGAGGAGAAAGAGAATGAAGGAGATACTGTTCACCGTCTGCGGAAGGGGCGGATCCAAGGGCATAAAGAACAAGAACATCCGTCTGCTCTGCGGTGTGCCGCTGGTCGCCTGGACGCTCTTTGACGCCGCCTCGGCCTTCCGGGACGATGGCGAAATACGAAAAACGCTGGCGGTGGACAGCGACTCCGACGAGATCCTCGAGACGGCCGGGCGGTTCGCTCCCGGAGCGTATTTCCACAAGCGCAGAAACGAACTTGCCGGGGACAGGGTGGCGAAAATGGACGTTATCGGCGAGGTGCTCTCCCACGCGTCCAGGGATACGGGACAGACCTTCGACGCCGTGGTCGATCTCGACATTACATCCCCTCTCCGCACACCGGAAGATATCGAGAGAACCTGCGACGTATTCTTCAGGGGGAAAAAGGACGTTGTCTTTTCCGTCGTACCCGCCCGGAGGAACCCCTATTTCAACATGGTGGAAAGAAACCCCGACGCAAGATTCTCCCTGTGCAAGCCGTCCTCTTTTGTGGCCCGCCAGCAGGCGCCGGAAGTGTTCGACATGAACGCCTCCATATACGTGTACAAACCGGAGGTCTTTGCCAGGGGTGTCAAATCTCCCGCGTCACTGGATTTCGACGTGTTCGTCATGCGGGATTTCGGCGTCATCGACATTGACCACGAGGAGGACCTGGAGATGATGAACCTGCTTCTTGAGCAGGGGGAACATCTCCTCCCCGATGCCCTCCGGGAGAAAAAGAAAACGCTGATGGCTCAAGCGGTGGCCGGGTGTGAAGGGAGGGTGAAGGAATGATGGAATATTCAAAGCAGCATGACGTAAAGAAACTCCTTCTTCATGGTGCGAAGAGCGTCCTGGAAGCAGTACAGCACCTGAACGATACCGGCTCCCAGATACTGTTCATCGTCGACGATTCCGGTAAGCTCAACGGAACGCTGACCGACGGCGACATCCGGCGGTGCATCAGCGCGGGAAAACCGCTCTCCACGCCTGTCGGGGAGGTGTGCAATCCTTCCCCCAAGACGGTGTCGTCCTATTCCCTCGGCAGGGCGAGATCCCTCATGGAGCGGCACGGAATCAGCAGGGTTCCGGTGGTGGGAAAAAAAGGGGAGCCCGTGGCGGTGATTTACCTCGAGGATGTCCTCTCCGAGGAAGCGACGGTCGAACGGCAGGAGAACAAGGTCGTGGTTATGGCCGGCGGCAGGGGGAGCCGTCTCGACCCCATCACGAGGATCGTTCCCAAGCCTCTCCTTCCCATCGGCGACAAGCCCATGCTGGAACTGATCATGGAGTCCTTCGGAAAGCGGGGTTTTTCGGAATTCCTTCTTTCAATCAATTACCGCAAGGATTTCATCAAGACCTACCTTGCCGAGAGGAGTGATTTGCCTTTCTCCGTGTCCTGCGTGGAAGAAGAGACATTTCTCGGTACGGCGGGGAGCCTCGCCCTGATGAAGGACAGCCTTTCAAGGACCTTTTTCGTGAGCAACTGCGACATCCTGGTGGACGTGGACTATCTCTCCGCCCTTGAATTTCACCGGGAAAACGGGTATGCCTTCACCATAATAGGAGCACTGAAGAAAGTGAGTGTCCCCTATGGCGTCATTCATCTCTCGGGGGGCGAATTCGAAACGATCGAGGAAAAGCCCGACGTCCCGCTGATCGTGAATACCGGCGTATATATCCTGGAACCGGAGTGCATCGACCTGATAGGGGGGGGTGAAAAGCTCGACATGCCGGACCTCATCGGCCGGGTCAGGGAAAAGGGCGGAAGGATCGGCGTCTTCCCGGTGCACCGGAAATGGATCGACATCGGACAGTGGGGGGAATACAAGCAGGTTCTGCAGTAGTTCCCTGGAGTTGCGGAATCGCTCGAGAATGGGCAGGGAAGGATCTCGGGCTGAGGGGGTTTAAAGGCGAGATCCTTCGCATCCGCTCAGGACGACAAAAGCGAGATCCTTCGCATCCGCTCAGGATGACAGACAGAGACACTCAGGATGACACGAGCGGTTTGTCGTCCTGAGGCCGGCTTTCTTGGCCGAAGGATCTCGGTCTTGCCCCTAAGGGACGAAAAACCAACCCCGAGATCCTTCACTTCGTTCAGGATGACAAAAGCGGGGTCCTTCCCTCGCTGTGCTCGGGATGCTGCGCGATCGCTTCGCTCAGGATGACAAGAGCGAGATCCTTCGCATCCGCTCAGGATGACAGACACAGACACTCAGGATGACAGACCTTGAGGTTCCGCTCAGGTTGACAAGCCGTCTCGATCCCTTGTTTATGCTCAGGCTCTTTCGCTGTACAATAGGTTCCGGGAAAATGTTAAGAGAAGTCGTATTT
>NZ_JAESIH010000082.1 GCF_016756745.1 Aminivibrio sp. | reverse complement strand
CGGGCTTTGAACATATCCGTCCGGACGGATATGTAATAGCCCCTCTCGCCGGAAGGCCCGTCGGCCTCGCCCACCACCTCCACCGTCTGGGCCCGGTCGGTGGGCCACCACCGGAACCCGTTGTCCGCCCGGACCGACCATTCCCCGCCGGTCTTGAACTGCTTCCCGTACATCCATTCGATGGTGTCCCTGCCCATGCACATGGGGTGGATCCGTCCCCAGGCCGTCCTGTGCCTGTCGCTGAGCTCCTCGTTGCCGAATCCCTCCGGAACGGCGTCAATCCCGCCCTCCCGTACCATTTTCCGTACAGCCTCCCGCCTGATGGCGCCGGTGATCCGGCTGAGCATAAGCTCCTCCGGGTCGGTAGGCTCAAAATAACCTTCGGGGTGCCAGGAATAGTCGATGGTGTTCATGGGCAGTTCCTCCTTCGGAAAATGGGTTCCGGTTCAGGCGAACCGGTAAAAAAAGACAAAAAAAAGGCCTCTCCGAGGAGAGGCCTTTGGCCGCCATGAGGCATGGATCATGAAAGATCCGTGCATGGGTCTCCTCTTATCATCCGCCCCGAAATCATCGGGGCGCTGGTGTTGGCACCACGCCTTTTCAGGCAGGTTGCCGGGCTTCATAGGGCCAGTCCCTCAGCCGCTCTGGATAAAAGTTTTCAATTGTCAGGGTTCTTATTCAAATCATACTCTTTTTTTCGAAAAGGTCAACAGTTTCCGGCGAAAATTCTGCCTCCCACCACGGTCATGCGGACGTTCAGATCGCCGTCAAGCCTCGCCAGGTCGGCGTCCATGCCTGGCAGCACGGCTCCCCTGCGGCCTGCGGTGCCGAGGATTTTCGAGGGTGTCCCGGAGGCCATCCGGAGGGCGTCCTCCAGGGGAATTCCCGCCGAGACGGCGGTCCGGACGGCCCGGTCCATGGTGCAGACGCTCCCGGCGAAGCCGCTCCGGTCGGGAAGGCGGGCCACGCCCCCTTCCACCAGGACCTCCCGGCCGTTCTTCTGGCTGCCGAGGACGGACGGCCCTTCGGGCATGCCCGCGCCCCGCATGGCGTCGGTGACCAGGACCATCCGTTCCGGCCCCTTGACCTTGTGGATGAGCCGGAGCAGGCTCAGGGGGAGGTGGTGTCCGTCGGCGATGGCCTCCACGGTGACGGCGTCGAAGAGGTACCCCGCCTCCACCATGCCGGGGATGCGGTAGCTGTTCTCCCTCCGCACGGTGCTCATGGCGGAGTAGAAGTGGACCATGTGGCGGAAGCCGCTGTCCACCGCCGTCCGTACCTGTTCGAGGTCCGCGGCGGAATGGCCCATGGCAGGGAGGATCCCCCGGGCCGCCAGCAGAGAGGCGCATTCGCAGGCGCCGTCCAGTTCCGGAGCCATGGTAACCACGGCGATCCTGTCGGACCTGGCGAGCAGTTTTTCGCACTCCTCCTCGGAGGGGGTGCGGAGGTATTTGGGGTCCTGGGCGCCTGCCTGGGCAGGGGCGAGCCAGGGCCCCTCAACGTGGACGCCGCCGATGCGGGCGCCCGCGGAGGCCCTTGCCGCTTTCCGGGCCCTCTCCGCCGTCTCCAGGGCGGCGAAGAAGGCGTCCATGTCCTCGTCGGCGGCCGTGAGGGCCGTGGGATAGAGGGTGGTGGTGCCGTGGCGGGCGTGGACCCGGCAGGCGGTGAGGAAGGCGTCGGCCGTTCCGTCCATGAAGTCCGCTCCTCCGCCCCCGTGGACGTGCATGTCGATAAAGCCGGGAACGAGCAGGTCCCCCTGCAGGTCGACAACGGCATCGCCCTCTTCGGGGGCGATGTCCGGGGCGAGGGCCGAGATCACACCGCCGCTGACGGCGGCGTCCATCCTTCGGAAGCCCGTGGGCAGCAGCACAGTGCCGCCGGTGAACAGGAGGCGGTTCATCTTCGTGTTCCTACCTTTCCCCTCCTCGGACGCGGTCCGGCAAAAACTCCCCGGCGAGGGAGGCGGACTCCCGGTCGAGGTAGAGGGTCACGTCCGGGTGGGTCTTGAGGATTGACGCCGGGACTGCCGGGTCCACCGGGCTCTGCAGGGTTTTCCGCACAGCCTCCGCCTTCACCCTGAAGGGGACGGAGGCGAGGATGGTGCGGCTCTTGAGTATCTGGCGGACCGAAGCCGTTATGGCCTGCTTCGGCACGTCGTCCACCGTGGGGAACCACCCCTCCCCCACCTGCTGCTGTCTGCAGGCAGAGTCGAGGGTGACCAGGAGAAAGGGTTCTTCCGTCTCGAAGTCGGCGGGGGGGTCGTTGAAAGCGATGTGGCCGTTCTCCCCGATGCCGATGAAGGCCACGTCCACTGGGGCTTTGGATATCTCCTCCGAGAGGGCCTTCATGTTCTGCTCGATATCGCCCTCCCAGTTGACGAAATGGACCCTGCCGGGGTTGACCTTCGAGACGAACCTCTCATGCAGGTACCGGCGGAAGCTTGCTCCGTGATTTTTTGGGAGTCCGACGTACTCGTCCAGGTGGAACATCTCTACTTTTGCCCAGTCCACCGGCTGGGAGACGAGTTCCCGGAGGGTTCCGAACTGGGATGCTCCCGTGGAGAGCATCAGCCGGGCCCATCCCTTTTCCTCCACGGTTTTCCGGAGAAGTTCACCTCCCCGCTTCGCCGCAGCGGCGGCGAGTTCGTCGGGCGTATCAAAAACGAGAATGTTCATTGTTTCTCTCCCGAGGGCTACAGCTTCACCCTCGCGCCCTTTTCGGCGGAGAGGTAGCCCGCGTAGGTGATCCTTATGGTCTCGTAAGCGAGGTCGAGCCCGGAGAGGGGCTGCCTGCCCGTGGCCACGCACTCCATGAAGTCCTGGGCCTCCTGGAGGTACCCCCGGGCGGATTCCTCGTCCAGGAGGACGTACTGCCAGCCCGCTGTGGTCTCCACCTTCTCGGTGAGGTAGACGTCCTTCAGCACGGAGGCGTCGGCGGCGTAGGTCATCATGCCGTTGTTTGGGGCGATGTTGCAGACCAGGGTTCCCGTGTTGGTGTTGAACTCGATGAGATTCCTCACGCCCCCGGTGACGAAGTCGCCGGAGAAGACGGTGGCCTTGGTACCGTCGCCGAAGGTGAGGGAGAGCATGGACCAGTCCTCCACGTCCACGGGGTTGGCGGCGATGAACCTTCGCTCTTCCTTCGTGAGCTTTTCCGTGACCACGCCGGTGTCGCACACCACGCTCTCCACGGAGAAGGCTTCTCCCCTGGCCTCGGCCTCCGTCTTCTTGAGATGAAGGACCGCCGAGAGAGGGTGGCACCCCTGGCGGATCATGGAGCCTCCGCCGGTCCGGGCCCATTCGGCGGCATGCCAGGCGTGGGAGCCGCTGTGGCTCTCCTCGGCCTTGAGGAAGAGGATCTTGTCCCTTGTTTTCTTCAGTATCTCCGATGCCTTGGCCACGGCGGGGGCGTAGACCCAGTCCTCGGCGTAGCAGAAGAGCCTGCCGCTTTTCCGGACGATGTCGGCGGTCCGCTCCATCCCCTCGAGGACGGCGTCGTACATTTTCTGCTTGCAGACCTTCCCCACGGGCTGCACGTCCCCCGGAGCGCCGAAGTAGCCGGTGAAGGGTTTTTCGGAGATCACGTGTTTGCCGGCGGAAAGGAACTCCTCTATCATGACGGCGTGGAGCTGGGGCGGGGTGCAAATGTCCACCACGTCGATGTCGGGATCTTTCATGAGGTCATGATAGTCGGAGTACACCTTCGGGATGCCGTAGGCAGCGGCAAAGTCCTTCGTGCCGGCGCTGCGGGCGCAGACGGCCTCCACCGAGGCCTGAAGCCCGTAGACCCGCTTGTAGGCTTCCAGGTGGATGCGGGAGATGAATCCCGCGCCGACCATTCCGATTCTCACTTTTTTCATGAGGTTCATTCCTCCTTCGTTATTTTTTCAGGCTCCGGATCATCTTCCGGAAGAGGGTGCTTCTGCTGAGGATGACAGCGAGGGTAAGCAGCCAGAGTATGATCGAGATGGGGCGGGTGAAGAAGGGGGACAGGTCCCCTCCGGTGATGATCATGGCCCGCCGGAAGTTGTCGTCCGCCATGGGGCCGAGGATGAAGCCCAAAACCATGGGGGCGGCTGGAAAGTCGTTGCGCCGCATGAAGTACCCCAGGATCCCGAAGAGGAACATGAGGTACACGTCGAAGAGCCGCCCGTTCACGGCGAAGGAGCCTACGCAGCAGAGGGTGAAGACCAAGGGCATGAGGATCATCCGGGGCACCTGGAGCACCTTCACCAGTGGGCGGACAAGGGAGAGGCCCAGGACCACCATGGCGATGGTGGACAGCAGGAAGATGGCGGTGACGGTGCCGATGAAGAAGGGCTGCTCGATGGGCAGCAGCGGGCCGGGGCGAATGCCGTGGAGCCACATGGCGGCCAGGAGGACCGCTGCCGGAGCGCTTCCGGGAACGGCGAGGGTGAGCACCGGAATGATGGCTCCGCCGATGCAGGCGTTGTTCGCCGTCTCGGCGGCGATGAGGCCTTCGTGGGACCCCTTGCCGAACTCCTCGGGATGATCGCTGAACCGCTTGGCGGTGTCATAGGAGATCCACGAGGCCGTGTCCTCCCCCACGCCGGGGATGGCCCCCACGAGAACGCCGATGATGCCGGAGCGCAGAATGGTCTTCCAGTACCGGAAGAGGTCCCTGAGGGGCGGGATGACCTGCTGGACCTTCGTGCGGACGGTGTAGTCCCGGGGGCGCTGCATGACCTCGATAATCTCGCCCACACCGTAGGCTCCCACGAGGACGGGGATGAGGGACAGGCCTCCCATGAGCTGGAGCTGGCCGAAGGTGAAGCGCGGGAGGGCCTGGATAGGGTCCTGCCCCACCTGGGAGAGCAGCAGCCCAGCGATGCCGGCGATCCACCCCTTCAGGGGGTCTTTGGGGGCGGTGAGGTTGCCGCAGATGACAATGCCGAAGATGGAGAGGACGAAGAACTCCCACGATCCGAACTGGAGGGCGATCTTTCCCAAAAGCGGCGAGAAGACGGAGAGGCAGACCAGACCGAAGAAGGTGCCGATTCCCGATGCTGTGGTGGCCAGGCCGATGGCGTATCCCGCCTCTCCCCTGCGGGCGAGGGGGTTGCCGTCAAGACAGGTGGCGGCGTTGGCGGGCGTCCCCGGGATGTTGAGGAGGATGGCCGACCGGCTGCCCCCGTAGATGGACCCCACGTAGGTTGAGATGAGGACAACCATGGCCTGCTCGGGCATAAAGCGGAAGGTGAGCCCCGTAAGGAGGGCCACTCCCATGGTGGCCGTGAGGCCCGGGAGCATGCCGACGATGATGCCGAACCCGGTGGCCCAGAAGGCGTTGAAGATGCTGGAGGGATTCATCAGTTTCATAAATTCGGAGAACAGAACGAAAATGGACATGGCGGCATCCCTCCCTCAGGGCAGAAAGACGGCGAAGATTTTGTAGAAGACGAACCAGATGGAAACGGACGCGGCTCCGCCGATGAAGAGGGCCTTCAGAATACCGGCGCCCCGGAAGAGAAGAATGAAGCCTGTGATGAAGGCGGCGGTGGCCGCCATGTAGGGCACCCGTCCGAGAAGCAGCACGTAGGCGCAGCAGAGGGTAACGGTCAGCACCGCCCTGGGCCCCTCCCTTTGCATCCACGCCGGGTGGGCCTTCTCTGCTCCGCTGCCGTCCTCTTCGTCTTCTTCGGGGCAGAGAAGGAGGGGGGCGGCAGCGGCGAGCCGGGTGTAGAAATCGGGTTCTTTCCTGGAGCGGAGGATCAGACGTAGGCCGCACAGGGCGAGGAGGAGGGCCAGGATGGCGGGGACGAGACCGGGTGCGCCGAACCAGTTGTACCCCGTGTCCTTCCAGGGCAGAAGAAGGCTGCCGGCAAAAAAGGCCCCTCCCGTGAGGACAAGGGCGATGCCGGACGTCAGGTCTTTCTTTTCCATGAGCGTACCTCCGCAGGGAATGGTGTGAAAAAGGAGGGGGGCCGTGTGCCCCCCTCCCGCCGGTCGATCGCCTTTACGGCTTGGGGATTCCGTACTGGTCCGGGGAATTCTTGATGACGCCGGATTCGAAGAGGAGCCAGCAGACCCTGGAGGCCTTGATCTCCATCTCCTTCTCCGCTTCCTCTCCGTACAGGGTCACCACCTTGGATCCCCTGTCCACGGCGAACTTCTTTATGGCGTCAGAGGCGGTGGCGGTCTTGAAGGCGGCGGTTATAGCCTCCTTCGCGTCTGCGGGGATGTCCTTGGGGAGGAAGAACCCGAAGCGGTTCCCCACGCTGGGAAAGTCAGGAAGCCACTTCGTTATGGGCGGGATGGTGCCGTAGCCTTCCACGTCGAGGGGCTCGCTGTCCATGACCGCCAGGGCCTTGAGCTGCTTGGCCCTGAGCATTTCGGTCACTTCCATGGAGAGCTGCATGATGGCCTCCACCTCGCCTTTGACCGTGGCCGTTACCGCAGGGGCTCCGCCCTGGTACGGAACGTGCCGGTATTCGAGGCCGGTGCCCATGCGGAAGAACTCCGCCGCCTGGTGCCCCCCGCTGCCGGTACCCGCCGAGGAGACGGTGACCGGCCGGGTCTTCATGGCCTCCATGAGGTCGTTCAAGTCGTTGAAGGGCGAGTTGGCGGGAACGCAGATAACGTTGGGCGTGAAGACCGCCATGAAGGAGGCGTAGTCCTTGTGGCTCTGTTTCAGCATGTCGAGGGCCTGGTAGGTGACGATGCTGCCGTCGGCGTTGGCCGACCAGGTGTAGCCGTCCCTGGCCGCGTCGAACATGGCCTGGGTTCCGATGGCGCCTGCTCCGCCGGGGGTGTTGGTGACCGAGATACGGGTACCGAGAAGTTTTTCCATTTCAGCGGCTAGTGTCCGGGCGGTGAGGTCCGACGCGCCGCCGGGGCTCCAGGGAACGATGACGTTCACAGGTTTTTCCGGCCACGCGGCGAAAGCCGCGCCGGAAACCGCAAGGACCAGGACAAGGGCCGTCATGGCGCTGATGAACCGGATTCTTTTCATCTTCTTCGATCCCTCCTGTACAGTAAGTTCTGTCAAAAACATTCTACACTTTTAGATTTGCCCGTGTCAACAACGGGCGCCCTTCCTAAATCCACACCTCAGCGGGGGGGCGCCACTTTATTCCTGGAACATTGCGGGATGGGCGGCAAGCGACCGGATCAACACGGACCTTGTATCGAAAGCGCTGGACAGGGCTATAGACAAAAGACAGCCCGGGCGTGGACTGCGCGGTCACACACCGTGATTATGTCATTCTGAGGAGCGCAGAGACGAAGAATCTCGCTTCGGTCTTTAAGACCTTTAAATCAGATCCTTCACTTCGTTCAGGATGACAAAAAGGGCAGATCCTCCCCCTCCGGGGATGCTGCGCGGTCACACGCCGTGATTATGTCATTCTGAGGAGCGCAGCGACGAAGAATCTCGGTTCGGTCTTTAAGACCTTTAAATCAGATCCTTCCCCTCCGGGGATGCTGCGCGATCACACGCCGTGATTATGTCATTCTGAGGAGCACAGCGACGAAGAATCTCGGTTCGGTCTTTAAGACCTTTAAATCAGATCCTTCACTTCGTTCAGGATGACAAAAAGGGCAGATCCTCCCCCTTCGGGGATGCTGCGCGATCACTTCGTTCAGGATGACAAAAAGGGCAGATCCTCCCCCTTCGGGGATGCTGCGCGGTCACACGCCGTGATTATGTCATTCTGAGGAGCGCAGCGACGAAGAATCTCGCTTCGGTCTTTAAGACCTTTAAATCAGATCCTTCACTTCGTTCAGGATGACAAAAAGGGCAGATCCTCCCCCTTCGGGGATGCTGCGCGATCACTTCGTTCAGGATGACAAAAAGGGCAGATCCTTCCCCTTCGGGGATGCTGCGCGATCACACACCGTGATTATGTCATTCTGAGGAGCTCAGCGACGAAGAATCTCGGTTCGGTCTTTAAGACCTTTAAATCAGATCCTTCACTTCGTTCAGGATGACAAAAAGGGCAGATCCTCCCCCTTCGGGGATGCTGCGCGATCACACGCCGTGATTCTGTCATTCTGAGGAGCACAGCGACGAAGAATCTCGGTTCGGTCTTTAAGACCTTTAAATCAGATCCTTCCCCTCCAGGGATGCTGCGCGGTCACACGCCGTGATTATGTCATTCTGAGGAGCGCAGCGACGAAGAATCTCGGTTCGGTCTTTAAGACCTTTAAATCAGATCCTCCCCCTTCGGGGATGCTGCGCGATCACTTCGTTCAGGATGACAAAAAGGGCAGATCCTTCCCCTTCGGGGATGCTGCGCGATCACACACCGTGATTATGTCATTCTGAGGAGCGCAGCGACGAAGAATCTCGCTTCGGTCTTTAAGACCTTTAAATCAGATCCTTCCCCTTCGGGGATGCTGCGCGATCACACACCGTGATTATGTCATTCTGAGGAGCGCAGCGACGAAGAATCTCGCTTCGGTCTTTAAGACCTTTAAATCAGATCCTCCCCCTTCGGGGATGCTGCGCGGTCACTTCGTTCAGGATGACAAAAAGGGCAGATCCTTCCCCTCCGGGAGAATCGTCCGGAGGTCTTCTTCGGATGGATTTTCAGCGTGTAAAAATTACCCTGAAGCCGTCTTCAGTTTCCTCTTTCGCAACCTTCCATCCATGACTCGCGCCGAAACGGGCGACATTTTCCCTGGACGTGACCGTATCCACGAGCACTTCCACAGGCCCTCCGGAATGTTTCTCGAGGGCTTTCCGCGTTTCGATCACGGGCTGGGGACAGGAGAGCCCCCGGGCATCGACAACGAAAGTTTCAGACATTTTTCTTCCCCCTACTCCATTTTCATTCTGAACAGCCCGCCGACGGCAAGGCAGAACACGAGACCGATCACTGTCGCCGTCATTCCGTACGCCGTCACGCCGGCAGGGGAACTCGCAAGGGAGAAATTATGGGCGAACCCCGCGCCGACAAGCATTCCCAACACGAACACGGCGGCGTC
The DNA here is from genome assembly GCF_016756745.1 of Aminivibrio sp. Classification (NCBI taxonomy): domain Bacteria; kingdom Thermotogati; phylum Synergistota; class Synergistia; order Synergistales; family Aminobacteriaceae; genus Aminivibrio; species Aminivibrio sp. The sequence continues at coordinate 3,339 of NZ_JAESIH010000082.1, read as the reverse complement.
GCCGTCCCCCTCCCCGGACATGATGACCTGGCGTCCCGGGCACCCTCCCGCAAGAGTGAAGGCGAGGCCGGAGAGAACCATTCCCATGAAGTTCCACATCTGGTTCGTATGGGCCACAGGCTGGTTTTCAAATCCCGGCTTGAACTGGCCAAGCAACAGGTTGACGACGAAAGCTGATACGAGGAAGGCCGCCACGCCGCTGAAGAGATGGCCGTCCCTGAGCATGATGAGGTCCCTCAGGGCCCCCACCGTGCAGAACCGGCTTTTCTGGCCCATCCATCCGACGAGGAGACCAATACCGAGAGATATCGCCACAGGAGCTGCGGCGGCCCCCGGTCCGCTCTTGGAGAAGAAGACAGGGCCCGTCCCCTCGGGGCCGAAAAGGGGCCGGAAGAAAAGAAGGGCGAGGAGGGCGACAGCGGCAAGGGGCATGACGGCGCCTGCCCAGGCCGGGGACTTGGCAGCCCTGCCGAGGCTGAACCCGTTCCACAAAAAAATAATCCCGACACCTATCCCCACCGCAAGTCCGCCGATGCCGGCGATGGCGTTCCAGTCCCCGCCAGCCAGCCGGGCATACGCCCTCCACGGGCACCCGAGAAAGATAAGGGCCCCTATCATGGCAAAGAAACCGAGAAAGAACCGCACTATGGGAGAAGATCCGGCCCTGGGGCGGTATTCCCTGCTCAGGAAGGCGGCAAGAAACGCCCCAAGGATGAAACCGGGGATCTCAGGCCGGAGATACTGCACCGCCCCTGCCCTGTGAAGGCCGAGCGCTCCCGCTATGTCCCGGGTGAAGCAGGCGACGCATATCCCCATGTTTCCGGGATTGCCGAAGAAAACAAGAAGCGAGGCAGCCGCTCCGACGAAAGCTCCGGTGATGGCCGGGCCCCATCGAGAGATGAGAATGTCGTTGATGCTCTTCATAAACAAACCGCCCTTCCCTGAAAGTATTGAAACACATTGCCTTCGCACAATACTTGATTTCACGACCAGGTTCACTCCGCGCACCTGTGCCGAACCCGCCGGACAACCGATCTGTCTTGAGTGGGCTGTTCCCGGCCGCAGCCTCTACACAGTGTCCGCTATTTTTATCGTTCCGTCCCCTTCTGAGAACTCGCCGATGACCGCCGCCCTGTCGAAGCCGAAGTCCCTTATTTTCGGCAGCAGCCTTCCGGCATCCTCCCTGCCCAGGGCGAGCAGCAGGCCACCCGAGGTCTGGGCGTCGAAGATCATGTCCATCAGGATGTCGTCGTGCTTCGACGGGTCCTTCACCCTGTCCTCGTAGGTGATCCTGTTGCTGTAGGTTCCGGCAGGGATGAGCCCGCTGGAGGCGAGATCCAGGACGCCCGGCAAAAGGGGGACGTTCCTTATGCCGAGGGTGAGCTTCAGCCCGCCTTCTGAAAGCATGTCCAGGACATGCCCCGCGAGCCCGAAGCCGGTGACGTCCGTGCAGGCGTGCACCATGCGGCACTCCTCTCCCGAAAGGCGAAGGGGGAGGTCGTTCAGCGCGGTCATCCACCGTGCCGCTTCAATCCTCGAGGATTCGTCCTCCACCATGTCCGCCTTCACGGCGGTGGCGACAATCCCTGTGCCGACGGGCTTCGTGAGGAGAAGAAGGTCTCCCGGCCGTGCCCCCGTCACCTTCCAGAGGGAGTCCCGGCGAACTTCTCCGTAGACGACGAGGCCGTACTTCGGCTCCCTGTCATCCACGCTGTGGCCTCCCAGGAGAAAAGCTCCCGCCTCCGCCACCTTTTCCTGCCCTCCCCGGAGGACGTCCTTCAGCACGTCCAGTTCAAGGGTTTTCGTGGGAAAGCCCACAATGTTCAGAGCCACGAAGGGCTTTCCGCCCATGGCGAAGACGTCGCTCAGGGAGTTCGCCGCCGCGATCTGCCCCCAAGTTCGGGGGTCGTCCGACACGGGTGTGATGAAGTCCACCGTGAGGATTCCGGCCCGCTCTTGATCTATCGTCCAGAGGGCGGCATCCTCGCCGGAACTCCAGGACGTGATGATCCGTTCATGGGATGGCAGCGGAAGATCCCTAAGTACCTTCTCCAGGTCCGCCGGACCTATTTTCGCCGCTCACCCACTGGTGGTTGAAAGCTCTGTAAGCCTCATTTCCTCACCTCCTCCGCAACTCATGATGCAAGCACCGCCTTTAGAGCGTCCACCGTTTTCTGAACCTCTTCCACGGTGGTGAACCATCCCGGGCTGATGCGCAGCGCACCGCCGGGAAAGGTGCCAAGGGTTTTGTGGGCCAGAGGGGCACAGTGCAGCCCCGGCCGGGTCTCTATGCCCCACTCCTCGGAGAGCCGTGCGGCGAGAATGCCGTTGTCCCGTCCCTCGAAGTTTACGGCGAACACGGGCAGGCGCCCTTCCATGGTTTTCCGCCCCGAGAGCTGCACTCCCGGAAGGGAAAGCAGCCCATCAAGGAGAAGGGCCCCCAGGGACTCTTCCCGTCGCCGGATATTCTCGATCCCTGTTTCTTCAATCCAGCCCAAAGCTGCCAGAAGCCCCGCTATTCCCGGAAGGTTGGGCGTGCCTGCCTCGAACTTGTCGGGCATGGTGGAGGGCTGCAGCTCCAGGTGGGAGAAACTTCCCGTGCCGCCCTCCACGAACCATTCCGTTTTTTCGGCGAAATCGGGCTTCCAGAGAATTCCGCCGATACCCTGGGGCCCGTAGATGCCCTTGTGGCCCGTGAAGCAGAGGGCCGCAAGCCCCAACTTTTCAGCGTCCAGGGGCAATATTCCCGCAGTCTGGGCGCAGTCCACCACGAAGGGAACGGCCGCCTCCCTGCAGAGCCGGGCGAGAGTCTCAATATCCTGCACCGTCCCGCAGACGTTGCTGCAGTGGGAAAGGGCCACCAGTGAAATCCTGGACTCTTTGAGAGCTTTTGCGAGAGTCGATGGATGAAGAAACCCTTCCCCGTCGCACTGGAGAATTTCCACGGAAACCCCTCCGGCCTCGAGACGGCGGAGGGGGCGCACTACGGCGTTGTGCTCCATGGACGAGATGGCTACTTTCATTCCGGGCTTGAGATATCCCTTGAACACCACGTTGAGAGATTCAGTGACGTTTGCGGTGAAATTGACGTACCGCGGGTCGTCTTCCCATCCTCCGAAGAAGGAGGCGAGGCGTTCCCTGCAGGTGAATACCATGTCGAGGGTTCCCATGTCCCGCTCGGAGGCACTTCCCCTGGCGAGGTTGGCTCCCCGGCCGGTGAGGAAGTCAGCCATGGCCTTGGCGACGCACTCGGGCTTCGGCCAGGTGGTGGCACCATTGTTCATGTAGATCCCCAATCAGATTCCCTCCTGGTTATACTATTTATTCAGTATCATACAC
>NZ_JAESIH010000081.1 GCF_016756745.1 Aminivibrio sp. | reverse complement strand
CAACTTGCATGTGTTAAGCACGCCGCCAGCGTTCGTCCTGAGCCAGGATCAAACTCTCAATTACTTTACTCAAGGCTCGCCCTTTTACCTCTTTCCTTCTCCTATAAATCTGTCAAGGTTCTGTCACGTTCGTTCCCGCCTGACGTTCAGCCCCTTCGGGGTCCGGCCCGGCGGCGCCGTTTCAACGACGCGAGGGGTATAATACCATTTTTTTGTGAGAAGTCAACTCGCTTCCAGCGGAAGGAACAAAAAAGGGGAAAGATGCGTGAAATGTTGGAATCACTGAATAAATACCCCCAACCTCCACAACGGCAGATAGAAAAAAACGGCGGGGAATAGAATTTCCGAATAGACAGACAAGCATTTGAACCCTTTTTTTCAGGAAATCCGCGAAAAAAAGGGGGGCTGCACTCGCAGATGCGCCCCCTCCATGGCTCCCCTTAATAGGCCTTCGCGAAAATGACCTTCCGGGCTCCCGGTTTTCCCGTGAAGAAACACGTTCCCTCTTCGGGACTGTCAATAGGCATGCACCGTGCCGTAGCCCCTGTTTCTTCTTTTATCTTCTTTTCATCGTCCCTCGAGCCGGCAAACCAGGCCTCCACGAATCCGCCCTTTTCTTCCAGAACTTTCTTCATTTCCTCATATGAGGTAACCACAGCCGTGTTTTCCCTGCGGAAGGCGAGCGCCCGGTTGAAGAGGCCGGACTGGATATCCTCAAGGAGTGCGGGGACTTTGGAGGCAAGATTTTCAAGAGGAATATCGATCTTTTCCCCCGAGTCCCTACGGACGACTCTGGCCGTTCCGGCTGCCAGATCCTTTTCCCCAAGTTCCACCCGCAGGGGCACCCCTCTCTGGAGGTGCTGGAAGAACCGGTCTCCCGGCCTGAGATAGAATTGTTTGTCCACCACGGAACTGCGGCCTCCAAGACTCCTGTCAAGTTCCGCGGATAGCTCCATCGCCCTTGGAAGGAGAGTGGAGGCGATTTTTTCCTCATTGGTGCTTATGGGGAGGATGGCCGCCTTCACGGGAGCGACACGGGGAGGAAGGATCAGGCCGTCGTCATCGGAGTGGGTCATGATGATGGCGCCGATGAGACGGGTGGAAACCCCCCAGCTCGTGGTCCAGGCATACTCGAGATCACCGTTCTGGTTCTGGAACTTGATGTCGAACGCCCTGGCGAAATTCTGGCCGAGGAAATGGCTTGTTCCTGCCTGAAGGGCTTTTCCGTCGCTCATCATGGTTTCACAGGCATAGGTGTTTTCGGCTCCGGGGAAGCGCTCACCCTCGGTCTTCTCGCCTTCCACCACCGGGAGGGCAAGAATGTCCCTCATTATCCGTGCGTAAACACCGAGCATCTTCAGGGTCTCCTCCATGGCTTCTTCCCTGGTGCTGTGAGCTGTATGCCCCTCCTGCCAGAGGAATTCGGAGGTCCTGAGGAACAGCCTTGGCCGCTTTTCCCACCGTACGACGTTCGCCCATTGGTTGATGAGGATGGGGAGGTCTCTCCAGGATTGTATCCATTTGCTGTACATGTGACCGATGACCGTCTCGGATGTGGGACGGATGACCAGGGGCTCCTCAAGGACCTCGCCGCCGGCATGGGTGACTACGGCGCACTCGGGAGCGAATCCTTCCACGTGCTCCGCTTCCTTTTCAAGGAAGGAGTTGGGAATGAGGAGGGGGAAATAGGCGTTCACATGACCGGTTTCTTTAAATGCTTCATCGAAATGATGCTGGATCGATTCCCACAGGGAGTATCCCGTAGGGCGGATGACCATGCAGCCCCTCACAGGGGCGTAGTCGGCGAGTTCCGCCGCCTTGATGATGTCGAGATACCACTGAGAGTAGTCTTCAGCTCTTGGTGTTATATTCCGTGCCATTTAGGTTCCTCCTGTATATGTTCCATCAGTTTCGCACGGCTCGTTCTGGAAAGCCGGCGGAAAACCTATTCTAGTTCCTGAAGGCCTTTCTGCGCAACCCGGGATATTTACCCTAAATCCGCAGGCAGCTGGAGTGTCACCGGGGAACGCTTGGGCTGGGGGTGCAGATTGTCGTCCTTGACAACTGCCCAAGCGAGTCCCACGGCTCCCTGCGTTCGCCGGTTGCCTGCTTGTGAAACCGACATCCGTGTCGGTTTCTCTCACCTCAGGCGCCCTTCCCCAGGGGATAATCTCTTCGCCCCTGGCGGGGCGAATTCACCTTATGCCCGGCGACACTCCCTCTGCCTGAAAAATGCGCGGATTTAGGTTTACGGCAGCGGATAATGTCCCCAGACGGGGCTTCCGATGAAGAAGCCGACCTTGAAGTCCCTTTCGTCGTTATAAAGGAACATGAGCTTGCCGTCAAAGAAGAAGCCGGGGACTGAGAGGGAGATGCCCGTTTCCCAGACATCCCGGTACCGGTTGCCGGTATCGTCGTAAACAAAGCCCATTCCGCCGAAAATTTCGGTGTTGAGGGCGCCCCACCAGCTCTTCATGAGGACCCGCCTGAAAGCGGCGTTCCACCAGAACATCCGTTCTCCCTGGATGGGGTTCCCGGAATAGCTGTAGAGTTCTTCAGTGGCTCCGAGGTATACGGCCCGGTTTCCTCCGGCGGCGGTTTCATCGCCTTCGGCGAAACCGGCCCGGAAGTAAAAGCGCCATCTTTCGGAAAGCCGGGCGGTCTGGAAGTATGTCGCCCGGTAGAGCACCTCTTCCATGTCGGGCCACCATGCCTGGAGGTGGAAGAGGGCCCCGGACGTGGGGTCGGTGGGATCGTTGAGGGTGTTGTATGTCAGGAAGAAGGTGGGCCCCGAAGCGTCGTAATCGACTCCGCGGGAGTTGACACGTTCGAAGGCATAACCGAGCCCGGCCGGGAAGGAGCCCGCGGAGAATCTCTTCGTCAGCCCGACGGCATACCTGTCCCATGACCGAGTGCCCTTGTTGGTCTCAAGCTCCCAGTTCTGGGCCGAGAGGGTGACCTCCCAGCTTTTGTTCTTTTCGGGGGAGGTCAGGTAGGCGGCGTCGAAGCCCCACTCTTCTCCAACCTTGGCGTTGAACCTGAAAGAGTCGCCTTCGGAAAAAAGATTCCTGCGAACGCCATGAATGTACACCCACCGGTGGGAGTGAAGGTTTGTGGTGTAGCCGCCGAAATTGATTTCCATCTCCGGTTTGTGCTGAACGACGAAGATGACGTCCAGGTTTTCCTCCGCCTCCTCGAAACGGTAATCCACTGCGAGTACATCATCCTGGTCGCCAATTTCCCCGCTCGCCCTCACCAGGTTGATGTTGCTGAGGGGCTTTCCGATCCAGGATCGGTAACGGTTCTGTATTCTTCGCTCAAGATCGGCGGTTGCGCCTTCAACCCTGATGGAGGCAACCTTGGTGGCGATGAAGGGGGTCTCTCTCTGGGCCACGGGGGGAGCGTTGTCCGCGAGATTCCTGATGGCGGCCATGCGGTCCATGGCGGCCTGCCTGCCCCCCTCGATGATCTGGGAGGCATGAGTAAGGTCAATGATGGGAACTCCGTCCATCGGGGGCGAGATGACCAGGTCGGCCTTCATGATTTCGTTTTCCACGTTTCTGCGGGTAAGAATGGTGAGAGACTGGTCCATGACATCCATGATATTGTGGATGTCCTTTCTGCTCTTGAGGGTTCCGGACACGTCCACCGCTATGACCGGGTATCCGGGAAAAAGTTCTTTTGCCGTTTCCACGGGAAGATTGGAGACAAGACCTCCGTCCACCAGGAGCTTCCCTTCCACAACCCAGGGATCGAAGAGGGCCGGGATGGCCATGGATGCCCGCATGGCGGAGGCGAGGCTGCCTGTCCGCAGCACGACTTTCTCTCCGGTTTCCAGGTCCGTGGCGACCGCAGCGAAGGGAATGGTCAGTTCATCGAACCGGACAATCTGGCTTCGTGACGCAAGCTGGGCAAACCGTTCAAGAAGCTTGACTCCCGACATGCCGCCAAGAGGGCCGACCACTTCTCCGGAAGAGTCGAGCGCCACCCAGGGTATTTTGCTCCTGGGGGTGGCGCTGTCCTGACTCAGGGGGACAAAAATGGGATTGGTTTTCTCGGAGAGCAGGCTGGTGAGGTCGAGGTTGGCTACGACCTCCCTCAGTTCCGCTGGTGAGTAACCGCAGGCCGCCAGTCCGCCGATGATGGACCCCATGCTTGTGCCGACAATGCCGGCAATGGGAATGCCTTCTTCTTCCAGCATCTCGAGAACGCCGATGTGGGCCAGGCCCCGTATTCCTCCGCCGGAAAGGGCCAGGACAACGCCCCCCCCTGCGTAGGCCGCACCTGCGGCAAAGATGAGAAAAAGGCTGAGAATAACTGCTGCAGTTCGTTTTGCGGTCATGGCAATCCCTCCCCGGGATGGGCAGAAAAAGGTGTATATTACTGCTGATGGTATCCTAACAGAATTCGCTTCCCTTCACCACTTTTTCCCCTTTCTTTTTATTATCCCTCCGGAAGAAGAAAAAAGCTCAGATACAGGAACAGGAAAAGCCCGCCGGAGGTATGGCAAAGGGAAGGGAAAGAGAGTATGCTGTATTTGGAAATTACAGCCTCTTGTTTCACAAAGGAGGGATGAGAAGAAGAGATTATTTTTAGATAATCGTTTTTCAATCCATTTCTTGAAGGAGGCGGTAGTGGTGTCAGTCAAGAAAGTTCCACTGATTTGGCAGATAGGAATCGGATTCGTCCTGGGTATTGGAGCGGGGATCGTTTTCGGCGACAAGGTGAAGTACGTGGAGCCCCTGGGGCAGATATTTCTTGCCCTTCTGAAGATGCTCATCGTTCCCCTCGTGTTTTCCAGCCTTGTGGTGGGGGCGGCCTCCATCGGCGATCCCCGTGACCTCGGAAGAATCGGCATCAAGACCATTGTCCTCTATCTCTTGACCACCGCGGTGGCCATCGTCATCGGTCTTGTCCTCGGCAACCTCATCCAGCCCGGCGTGGGACTTACCCTTTCCGGGAGCACCTCCGCTTTCAAGGCCCCCGAAGCTCCCAACATCATGAACGTCATCCTGGGTCTTTTCCCCTCCAATCCCGTCAAGGCAGCGGCTGACGGCGTTATGCTCCAGATCATCGTCTTCGCCCTCTTCCTCGGGATTTCCGCCGTTCTTGCCGGTGAAAAGGGCAAGCCGGTCATCGCCTTCTTCGACTCCCTGGCAGAGACCATGTACAAGCTGACGGGCATTGTGATGAAAGTGGCCCCTTACGGCGTGTTCTCCCTTATCGCCGTGACCGTGTCCAAGTACGGTCTTTCCGTTCTCGCCCCCTTCGCGAAAGTCATCGGGGCGGTCTACCTCGGGTGCGCTCTCCACGCCCTGCTGGTTTATTCCGGCCTGATCATGGTGTTCGTGAAGAAGTCGCCCATGTGGTTTTTCAAGGGTGTCCGTGAACCGGCCCTTACTGCCTTCGTCACCCGTTCAAGCTCGGCGACCCTCCCCATCACGATGAGGACTGCCCAGGAAAACCTCGGCGTCTCCGAGAAGGTGTCGTCCTTCGTCCTTCCCCTCGGCGCCACGATTAACATGGACGGAACGGCGCTCTACCAGGGCATCTGCGCCCTGTTCGTCGCCCAGGCCTACGGCCTGCCCCTGACCATGGGAGCCCAGATGAGCATCGTGCTCACGGCAACGCTCGCTTCCATAGGCACGGCGGGTGTTCCCGGCGCGGGACTCATCATGCTGACTCTCGTGCTGACGGCCGTCGGGCTCCCCCTTGAGGGAGCCGCCCTCGTGGCCGGTATCGATGCGGTCCTCGACATGGCCAGGACGTGCATCAACGTTGTGGGCGACTCCTGCGTCACAGCAGTAGTGGCATCCACCGAAGGCGAAAAACTGTAAGTCGGGGCTGTCTTTCCCGGAAGGCCAAACGAAAACGGACGCCCGGAAATTCCGGGCGCCCGTTTTTATTTGGCACGAATCTACACGTGGAAGGAGAGAACAAGAAAAAGGGTCCCCCCGACCGGAAGACGGAAGGGCAGCGTGAAGCTCCTCACCCCCGGCGACTGGCTGGGAATGGTTTTTATGCCTGCACCGGAAATCAGCTGGGGAGGGGTCACCTCCGTACCTTCAAGGGCTGCCTGCACGAGAGCTCTGCCGCTGACCATGTTCGCAAGTTCCCCGATGACGCTCATGGAGACGTCGTCATCAATGTCGGGGGAGATCATTCCCCCTGACATGGCCGAGACGGTCGTATTGAAACCTTCCCTGTCGAGCATGATGACGGCCGTTCCCTGCACTCCCCCGCCCACAACGCCCACTAGGGCCGCTACGCAACTTCCGCTCACATTGACACCCTGGGCTATTTCAGACTTCACAAGGGTGACCTCGACTCCCATCTCTTTGCTGACGGTCATCAGAGAAGACCCGAATGTGTTTACGAGCACCGCCAGCTTCTCCGTTCCCATTCTCATTCACCCTTCCTGTTCAACGAGCGCTCTGCGATTCGATAAATTTCAGGACAATCGCCAGGGCGGCAAAATCGTCCACGTCCCTCGGAGGAACGCGCATGCCTTCGGGAAACAGTTTCCGGATACCCCGGGGAGGATGGTGTTTCCAGTAAAGTTTCCTCGCCGACAATGTGGTCCCTTTCTCAGGCACTAACTTTACTCCAAGGGACACGGATTTTGCAAGCGAAAGAACCAATTCTTTCCCGGTGCCGTTTCCGACAAGGCATTCTTCCACGGAAAACCATTCCGGAAAAGATCCGCCTTTCTCCAGGGCAAACGAGGCAATTTCCCGTCCGTTTCCGGAGGCCACCGCACGGAAAAAATCACCGGCCCTTCCGGCCGGGAAGATCCCCGACGCGATCAGTTCACCCCCGTCTGAGGCGAAAACCCATCCGCATTTGTCCTTTCCCGGGTCGATGGCGAGGATCACCGTATTTCACTCTCCGTGGAGGCCCAACGGGGGTAGAGCCACATCCACTGCTCCGGATATTCCCTTATGAACCGGCTGATGGCATCGTTGCAGATGGTCATGGCCGATTCCATGCTTTCGTCCTCGCCGGGGTACCCTTTCTCCCAGGGGGAGGGAAGGATGTAAAAGTCATGGACCATGGAGGCGCCCCTGCGGACCATGAATGCGGGCAGAATAGTACTTCCAAGCTTTCTGGCGATTTTCGCAGGGCCGAAGGGAGTGCTCGCCGGAAGCCCCAGGAAAGGAACCACCACGCCCTTGTCCCTGACGTCCTGGTCCATGAGGATGGCCAGGACCTCTCCTCTCTGAAGGCATCGTATGGCAGCCTTGAGATCGAAGCCTTTGCCGAGCGAGGTTATCCCGCATTCGGCTCTTTTCTGTATGATGAGGTTCGTAATCCGTTCATCCCGCTGGTCCGTCCCGATGGCGTTCATGGGGTAACCCCTTTCGGCGATGGCAGCCGCACCGATTTCCCAATTGCCTAAATGAGCGGAGAGAAAGAGGACACCCTTTCCCCTGGCGAGGGCCTTTCGGAGGTGCTCTTCACCGTGAAACTCCACCAGGTCCCGCAGATCGCCCCGAACCTTGTCCATGGAGAGAAATTCCGCCACCGACCGCCCCAGGTTCATATAGGAGCCGCGAACGATTCTCCTGGCCTCCGTCACCCCGACCTGCAGCGCCCTCACGCAGCGTCTCTCCGCTTCGTCCACCTTTTTTTTGCTCGCTGCCCAGAAAAGGAGGCCGAGACCCGCACCGACGGAAATCGCCAACGAATAGGGCATACACCTGATCACTTTCCGTATCCCGTCTGCGATTTTCCACGAAGTGTCCTTATTCATGGTAAATGCCGCCTTTTTTGAAATTTCTCCACACTGAAAAGACTCCTTTACGATATACTTGTCCGGAAGACCAGAATACCATGGGAGGGATGATCATGCTTACGCGGATTCTTTTTCTCGCCGATGTTTCCCCTTTCTCCGAGCGGGCGCTGGCCTGGGCGTCGGAGAAGCTTAAGGGGCATCAGACGGATTTCCTTTTGCTTCACGTGGTCGATCCCGCCACGGGGATAGAGGCTCCCCACGTGGTCCGGGAAGCGGAGGGATACCTCGAAGAAATGGCCTCCCGGGTACTTCCCCCTGAATCCTATTATAAAACCCTCGTCCTGTCCGGTGACATCCTGGAAACTCTGCCGGAAACGGTGCGTTCCGAAGGCTGCACCTTTGCCCTTCTTGCGCTGCCCGAAGGAGTGGACGGGCTCCCCCTGATACGGTCCATTCCCGTTCCCCAGCTTGTCCTCAGGGAATCGGAAGGCCTGTTCCCCGACGCCGTGGTTTTCGGAAAGCTTGCCGTAGCTCTCGACCTGGAGCCCAACAGGACCAGCCTGATGCTTGACAACCTCAGGGCCATGCTTTCAGCCACGGGCGCATCCCCAGAGATCGTCATCGTCCACGGGGTGTCCCCCCTGTCGGCTGAAGAAGCTCCCGCAATGCTGAACGCAGCGGAAGAAGCCTTGGAGGAGATCCGGGATGAAATTGCCTCGTGGGGACTTGAGGTTTCAACAAGCCTTCTTGCGGGAGATCCCGCCACAGATCTTCCGGGCCGGATAGAGGAGATTGCGCCCGCCTCCCTCGCCATAGGACTTCCCGCAGCGGGCGAGCTCGGGCGGCTCGTCCTCGGGTCGGTGGCGGAAGGACTGATCGAGAGCACCCGGTGCCCCCTGGTGATCTTTCCTCTCTAGGGAAGCTCCGACAGAAGGAGATCCGTCCTGCGGTACAGGAGCATTTCCACGAACCATGCATTCTTCATGGGGGGCCCGGAAAAAACGAAATATCGCACCCCTTCCTTCACGACCTCGCCTGCAGCACAAGAGGCGAGACTGTTGTTGATGTCCTTTGAGCCGGAAAGGCTTGAACGTATGGGGATAACCTTTACTTTCCCCCCGCTTCCCGGGGGAAAGGGAAAGTCTTTTCCGTTCCTACGGAGAGCCTTCCCGGCAAAGGACGAGAGGTTCTCCGTAGGGAAGGCGGCAGCCCAGAACCCTTTTTCTCCGGCGTCTACAAGGACGAGACAGTCGCCCCTGTCGCCTCCGTGCCGCTCGTAGACTTCCCAGGGCACAGGCAGGAGTTTCGGCTCCCCGGTGAGTTCGAGAGCGGCATTCCACTCCACGGCGAGGGGAAATAGCCGAAGCCTGTCCTTTGCCCTGAACAGGCATGCGGCAAACTTGGGATCTGTATGAAAATCCGGAAGAAAGAAATTGGGACGGGAGGACTGCACCAGGAAGAGAAGTGCCGCTTCGTATCCTTCTCCTGCCAGCGTCCAGAGTTCCTCCACGTGCTTCCGGCCGCGGTCTGACGGTGCATCGGGGAACATGGCCGACTCCTGGCCGAAGAGAGTGCAGGATTTCACCTCCAGAAGGAGGAGGCGCCCTTCTTTTTCAAGCAGAAAGTCGAAACGGGAACGGCCGAAAGAGACCTCCCTTTTTTTCACCTTCCACCCCTCAAGACCGGGCACCCTGCCTGTCCCGATGAGCCAACCGGCGGCATCATTGGCGATGTGGGTATGAAGCAGGACGACATATTCTCCCCTCAAGGCGGCGACGGCAGTAAACGCAGTTTTCCGTACCTCGCTTCCGCCGTCTTCGGCAAGGAGAAGCTCCGTTCCCGGAAGGAGGATTTCCCACAGCCTCCCCGGATTGGGAAGAAAGGCACTGACCGGGCGGCCTTCAAGTTCACAGCGGACGAGAAAGCGGTTGGGCCTGTCGATGAACCGTGCGCGTCGGAGCTTTTCCGGGTCCGCAGCCCGAAACCCGGCGAAGTTCATTTCGATTTTCTTCATCTCCTTTTCATTCCCCGATCAACTGTACCAAAAAAAAGATCCGCGGGGAAGAAGGCTCTCCTCTCCGCGGACGTTCTCCGGCACTCCTGCTTTCGGGCTTTATCAAAGGAGAGCGAGGGCTTTTTCGATTCTGTCCATGCTCTTTTCCAGGTTCTCCATGGAAACGGCGTAGGAAATTCTCACGAATCCCTCTCCGTGAGCTCCAAAGGCCGTTCCGGGCACCACTGCGACATGGGCCTCGCGGATGAGGTATTTCGTGAATTCCTCGGCATTCATGCCCGTCTCTTTAATGTTTACGAAGACATAGAACGCTCCGCCGGGAACGAGACAGGAGACTTTGTTCATCCCGCCGATTCTGCGGCAGACGTAATCCCTGCGCTTCCTGAATTCATCCACCATGCCGGCCACCGGCTCCTGGGGTCCTTCGAGGGCCGCTAGCGCTCCCCACTGGGCCTGGACTGATGTATGGGTGACGACGTACATGTGCATTCTGTTCATCACGGAAACCAGCTCGGCGGGAGCGGCGATGTAGCCGATACGCCAGCCGGTCATGGCATAGGCCTTGGCGAAGCCGTTGAGCACGATGGTCCGCTCCCTCATCCCCGGGAAAGCGGCGATGCTGTAATGCCTCTTCCCGTCGTAAATGATTTTTTCGTAAATCTCGTCGGAGATCACGAGAAGGTTGTGTTTCACGGCAAATTCAGCCACCCTGGCAAGGGTATCCTTCTCCTGTACCGCTCCAACGGGGTTGGAGGGATCGAGCACCACCATTATCTTTGTCTTCGGAGAAACCAGTTTTTCCAGGTCTTCCACGTCGATCTGGAAATCATTCTCCTCCCGGAGAGGATAGCCCTTCGGAACAGCGCCGTTCATGGTGGGAACATGGAAGTAGCTCACCCAGGAGGGGTCCGGAACGAGCACTTCATCACCGGGATCAAGGAAGCTGCTCAGGGATACGAAAACGCCTTCGGAAACACCCACGGTGCAGATGATTTCCTCGGGGTCGTAATCGAGTCCGTCTTCCAGTTTCAGCTTCCGGCACACGGCCTCGCGGAGCTGGACGATACCCTTGTTGGCTGTATAATGGGTGGCTCCGTTCCGGGTAGCGGCCGCCATGGCCTCGGTAATGTGGCCCGGTGTATCGAAATCGGGCTCCCCTATGCCGAGGGTAATGATATCCACTCCCTCAGCCTTCAGCTTGTCCACCTCGGCAAATATTTTGCGGATGGGTGAAAAGGGCACTGCTTCCATTTTTTTGGACTGGGCGAACATCCGGGAACCCTCCTTGACTGGACATGAGAAATCGGCTTTCTTCCGGGAGAACCGATACAGGCATGCACACAATGAAGAATTCTGGAACACCGGGAAGAAAGCCCGTAGAAAATCTATCATGCAGACTGCCTTGTGTCAATTATATTATTAGAAATGAATGGGCTTGTTTCATTTACAAAGCTTGTTTCATTTACAAAGAAAGAAAAGGGACGAGGTTATGGAAAATTGCGCCTGAAATGGTAAAATATCAAGTTGTGGCATTCCGGGAGAGGGGTTGGATTCTTTGGCAAGTCGGATTTTCCATTCTTTAGGCGACCAGGTTTTCGAAACAATCAAGGAACTTATCATCAACAACACATACCGTCCGGGTCTCGTACTCCAGATCGACAAGCTCGCGGGGGAGTTCGGCGTCAGCACCACTCCCGTTCGGGAAGCTCTTCTCAGGCTCGAGGGGATCGGTCTCGTGGACATTGAAAGAAACAAGGGGGCCGTGGTCACTCAGGTCAGTGAAAAACGGTCCAGGCACGTGTGGGAATTCCGCCGCATTCTTGAGGCGAAGGTGGCCCGCGATGCCGCCATCGGATGTACGGACGACGAAATCAACGCAGTGGCGGCCAAGCTGAAGAAGGTTCTCGAACACCCGGATGATTTCGCTATATACCAGGATTCCGACATCGCCCTTCACAGTCTTCTATCGAGCCACACGGAGAACCCGCTGATCATCGAATCTCTCGCCAATCTCAGCGTCCATGCCCGAAGGATCCGGTACTTCGCAGAAAACGGTCCCTTCCGCGAGGAAGTTATCGAACAGGTGACCAGAGAGCACAACGAAATCATCGCCGCCCTGAGGGAACACAACCCCGACACAGTGGAGGCCACCGTAACACGCCACCTTATAAACGCGGAAGAACGGACAAAAAAAGCCCTCTCCGAAATTTCCGGAGGGGCAGCCAAAACCGCCGGGGAATAGACTGTCCTATTCCCTGCTTTTTGCGTATTTCGCCGGACCTTCCCGGTACATGCTGTTACCGAGACTGTCTATGAGCACGACCAGGGGCATGTCGCGAACCTCAAGTTCCCTCAGCGCCTCGGGCCCAAGGTCTTCATAGTCGAGAACCCTTGAAGAAACTACCGTCCGTGCAAGCAGGGCCGCGATCCCTCCGGTTGCCCCGAGGTAGACGGCCCCGTTTTTTTTCATGCTCGTCACCACTTCCTCCGCCCGTTCGCCCTTTCCGATCATTCCCTTGACTCCAAGCTCCAGGAGCAGCGGGGTGTAGGGGTCCATGCGGTAGCTCGTGGTCGGCCCGATGGAGCCCGTGGGCTCTCCGGGCCGTGCCGGAGACGGTCCGGCGTAAAAAATGACTGCCCCGGAAAGGTCGACTTTCAGTTTTTCACCCCGGGCAAGAGCGTCGGACATTCGCTTGTGAGCGGCGTCCCGGGCAGTGTAGATCACTCCCGAAAGAAGGATCTCATCCCCCGCCCCAAGGTTCGAGGCTTCTCTTTTCAGAACAGGTGCGGTAAGCCTTCTGCGTTCTTCCACCCTGTCCCCTCCTAAATTTCCGCACTGCAGTGCCGGTTGGCGTGACAGCAGAGATTGACCGCCACAGGCAGGCATGCTATGTGGGTCGGCGCCCACTCGATATTCACCCCGAGGGCGGTGACGGTACCGCCGTATCCTGCCGCACCGATACCGAGCTCATTGATTTTCCGCAGCAGTCCGGCCTCCAGGGCTGCATACTTCGGGTGACCGCCGCCGCTCCCCGCCGGCCTGAGAAGGGCGCGCTTCGCGAGTTCCGCCACCCCTTCAAAATCGCTTCCGACACCTATGCCGACCACTATGGGCGGGCAGGGATTGGGGCCGGCGTTCTGCACCGTGTCGAGAACGAACCGTTCGACACCTTCCGGCCCGGCGGCAGGAGAGAGCATGGCCAGGGCGCTCATGTTTTCGCTTCCGGCGCCTTTGGGCACGGCAGTGATGGTCACCTTGTCACCCGGAACCAGGCGGACGTGCAGAATGGCAGGCGTGTTGTCGCCGGTGTTCCTCCTTTCAAAGAGAGGCTCCGCCACCATGGATTTGCGGAGGAATCCCTCATCATAGGCCCTCCTGACACCTTCGTTCACAGCGTCCTCAAGATTTCCTCCAGTTACGGCCGCTTCCTGCCCGATATCGAGGAAGACGACGGCCATGCCGCAGTCCTGGCAGAGAGGGAACCTGCCCTCCGAGGCCACGAGGCGGTTTTCAAGGATCGTGCGGAAAACCGACCGCGCTACCGGGTTTTGCTCTTCATGTTCTCCCTTTTCAAGAACCGACACCATATCAGGAGGGAGATGATAATTCGCCTCGATAAACAACCGTTTCACCGTTTCCGTTACTAATTCCGCAGGCACTTCTCTCAATGGGACGCCTCCTTGCCCTTTTCCGGAATCAAAAAAACGGGGGCCCCTTTCGAGACCCCCGCCGGTCTTTTCAGCTCAGCAGAGTGAGCATGACGCCTGCGGCCACGGCGGTCCCGATAACACCCGCCACGTTGGGGCCCATGGCGTGCATGAGCAGGAAGTTCCCGGGGCTCTCCTTCTGCGCCACC
>NZ_JAESIH010000080.1 GCF_016756745.1 Aminivibrio sp. | reverse complement strand
GCCGGGCAAAGGAGGACATGCCCCGTGATAACCCGCTCCCTTATCGAACTCGTCTTCTCCGCCGCCAGCATGGAGCGGTGGAACGACCACCCCCACCCCGCCGCCTTCACCGAGCTGGGAAAACAGGCCCACAAGATAATCATGGCGTGGGTCATCGCCCGGTACGAGGGGGAAGAACGGCGACAGGACATTGACTGGACGGCCCTCATCGAGGGGGGAATCTTCGAGTTCCTTCACAGGGTGGTCCTGACAGACATCAAGCCCCCCGTCTTCCACAAGCTCATGCAGGACCCCGGGCAGAGGGAAAAGCTCAACTCCTGGGTGGCCGACAGGCTCGCCCCAGATCTCGAGGGTCTGTCCCCGGACTTCGCCGCCCGATTCCGGGCATACTTCCTCCATGACGGAGGTCTCTCCCTGGAGCGCAAAAGCCTCCGGGCGGCCCACTACCTGGCCACAAAATGGGAATTCGACTTCATCTACCACTGGAGCAGCACCAAGTCCATGTTCGGCATCGAGCAGACCAGGGGAGAGATCTCCAGACAGATCAACGAGCACCGGGACCTGCGGGCGGTGGACGAAATGCTCGCCGCCAGGGAACTGCCCGACCGGGACAAGGGCCTCTGGGGCTTCGTCTCCCTGGTGGGGCAGCTGGGCTTCCAGAAACGGTGGGCCCAGACCCCCCGGATACCCCAGACATCGGTCCTGGGGCACCTGCTCTTCGTGGCGGTCCTCGCCTACTTCATCTCCATGGAGATCGGCGCCTGCCCCAGGAGGAAGTACAACAACTTCTTCGGCGGACTGCTCCACGACCTTCCCGAGGTACTGACCCGGGACATCGTCTCCCCGGTGAAAAACTCCGTGGAGGGCCTCGACGACCTCATCAAGGCCTATGAGAAGCAGGCCATGGAGGAGCGGATCCTCCCCCTCCTCCCCGAAGGATGGAGACAGGAAATCCGGTACTTCACCGAGAACGAATTCCGGAACAAGATCTGTCCGGGGGGCGTGGACGTTCCGGCGCTCCTCGACGGCGACATCGGGGAAGAACAGAACAGGGACGGGCTGAACCCTCTCGACGGCCGGATCATCGAGGCCTGCGACAAGCTTGCCGCCTATATCGAGGCATCCCAATCCATCCGCCTCGGACTCGCTCCCCAGGCGCTGGCCGACGGAAAGCGGAACCTGTACTCCCGGTTCGGCAGGTCGATGATCTCGGGCTTCCCCATGGGGCAGCTCTTCGACTATTTCTGGTAATCTCCCGCCAGAAAAGACAGGGCAGTGCGGACCAGCACGTCCGTCCCGACAGACAGGCACCGCTCGTCGGGACGGAACCGGGGGCTGTGGAGAGGGGCGTCCTCTCCCTTCCCCGTGCCGGTACCGAGCATAAAGTAACACCCCGGAATCCGCTGCAGGAAATAAGAAAAATCATCCACGCCCATGCTCGGCTCCGTGAGGACCGCAACGTTCTCCTTCCCGAGAACCCCTTCGGCAGCCCGCAGCACAAGGTCGGCCAGCCCGGGATCGTTCACGAGGGCGGGATATCCCTCGGTGAACGACACTTCCCCCACGGCGCCGAGGACATCGGGGATGTTCATCACCGTCCGCCGGATCTTCGCCTTCAGGGCGATCCTCGTTTCCTCCCTGAGCGTGCGGAGGATCCCGGAGAATTCGGCCCTCTCGGGCAGCACGTTTCTGGCGCTTCCCCCGTGGAAGGAACCTATGGAAAGAACCGCCGGCTCCGCCGGAGACACCGTCCGCCCCACCAGCTCGTGGAGTGCGGTCACCACCCTGCAGGAAGCGGCGATCACGTCGTCGCCCCTGTGGGGTTCCGCACCGTGGGTCCCCCTCCCCCTGACCACGCAGTCGAACATGTCCGACGCCGCCCTGAAGGCCCCCCGGTGAACCCCCACCGTACCGGCGGGGCGGGAGGGATCGCAGTGAAGGGCGAAAGCCCCGTCGGGCGCCGGTTCCTCCAGCAGACCGTCCCGGATCATGGGAAGGGCGCCCCCGGAAGTCTCCTCGGCGGGCTGGAAGACAAAAAGAACCCGTCCGGCAAAATTACCCCGCTGTTCCGTCAGCCGCCCGGCCGCCCCCAGGAGACATGCCGTGTGGACGTCATGCCCGCAGGCGTGCATCCTGCCCGGAAACTTCGATCTCCAGGGGTCGTCCCCTTCCTCCTCCACCGGCAGGGCGTCCATGTCCGCCCGCAGCAGCACCGTCCGTCCCGGCCCCGTTCCCTCCAAGAGAGCGGCAATGCCGCTTCCGGCGACGAACCTCCATGGAATGCCCAGGGAATCGAGCTCTCCGCCCACGATCCCCGCTGTCTCCTTCAGGTCGAAATCCAGCTCCGGACAGGCGTGGAGCTTTCTCCGGAGCGCCACGAGCTCATCAAAAAAGAAATTTTCCTCCCGGCAGTTCTTTTGTTCCACTCAATCCACTCCCCTTCCGCTCCGCCATTCTACCGAAAATTCGCCGGAAAGGGAAAATCCGCCATATTTTGCGTTGACCGCCCCCTCCTCCGGAAGCTACAATAATGCTCCAGTTTCATATACCGAAATACACCCAGGGGGGATGAAAAATGACAATCAACCGGCTCTTCCTCATCTTTGCCGCTCTCGCTGTGGTTCTGCTGCTTCCCTATACCGGATACGCGGCCGAAACCGCCCGCCCGAAACTCGTGGATCTCATGTCTCCGGGCTGACCGGCCTGCGCTGAGATGTCCAAAGTTTTGGACCAGTTTTCGGCAAAGCACGGAGAT
Source organism: Aminivibrio sp. (assembly GCF_016756745.1). NCBI lineage: Bacteria > Thermotogati > Synergistota > Synergistia > Synergistales > Aminobacteriaceae > Aminivibrio > Aminivibrio sp. Next base: position 10,921 of record NZ_JAESIH010000080.1, on the reverse strand, counting down.
ATGATCGAGGTGCAGATAGTAAACGTCAGGGAGTTCCCCGACGTGGCCAAGCTCTACCGGGTGCGGTACGTCCCAACCCTCGTCTTCCTTGACGAGGCGGGAAAGATGCTCGACAAGAGGGTGGGGTACATGCCCCTCGACGCCCTGGAGAAGCACTGGGCCGGCCTCGGTTACAAAATGGAGAAAGGAAACTGACGCAGGGTCATGGGCGGCGTGTATGAATTTCTCTACGGCGTATTCCACGGCGACGGGGCGGCGGCATACGCCGCCCTGTACGCCTGGGGAATACTGGGCATGACCCTCAGCCCGTGCAGCATCGCCACAATACCGCTGGTGGTGGGCTACGTGAGCGACTCGGACAACCCCACCTTCTGGTCGGCCTTCCGCATCTCCGCGGTCTTTTCCCTCGGCGTCTTCGTCAACCTCGCCTTCCTTGGAGGGCTTCTCACGTCCGCCGGAGTCTTTCTCGGCGGCATCGACCGCTACACCAACTACATCGTGGCGGGAGTCTTCGTCCTCTTCGGCCTCCACCTCCTCGGACTGGTCAAGATGCCGTGGTTCCGGGGCGGCTCCGGCCCCACGACAAAGCACACGGGCTACCGGGGGGCCCTCGCCCTCGGGACCCTTTCCGGCCTGGCCCTCGGACCGTGCAGCTTCGCCTATTCGGCCCCGGTCATCTTCCTCGCCATGAAAACCGCCGCAACCGACATCATCCGGGCACTGCTCCTCGTGGCAGCCTACGGCGCCGGCCACTGCACGGTGATCATCGCCGCCGGCAGCGCCACGGACGCCTTTTCCCGCCTTTTCTCCGGCGGCGGCGGAAAAACCGCCGCCCGGCTCGGAAAAATCAGCGGCCTCCTTCTCTTCGTCGCGGCGGGCTACCTGATCTACAACGCCCCCACGATCTGAGGCCGGAGGAAGTCTCATGGATTTCGTCGACCTGGTGAGAAAACGGTACAGCCTCCGGAAATACTCGTCCTTCCCCGTAGCCCGGGCGGTCATCGACAAATGCCTCGAGGCCGCCCGGCTCGCCCCATCGGCCTGCAACTCCCAGCCCTGGACCTTCCTGGCGGCCGACACCCCTGAAAAAGTGGTTTCTCTGGCGAAAGCGGCCTTCAGCGGAATCTATTCCATGAACTCCTTCGCGGCCAACGCTCCCGTGCTGATCACCGTCCTCACCGAACGATCCGGGTACGCTGCGTCCATGGGGGGCTTTTTCCGGGGCATCCAGTTCAGTATCATGGACGTGGCCATTGCCTGCGAACACCTCGCCCTCCAGGCAGCGGAGCTGGGTCTTGGAACCTGCATGTTCGGCTGGCTGGACGAGAAGGCCGTAAAGCGGGAACTCAATCTGCCCCGGCAGGCGAAGATCGACCTCATGATGTCCCTCGGCTACCCGCCCGACGAGGACTACATCCCTCCGAAGAAAAGAAAGTCCCTTGACGAAATACGGAGATATCTTTAAAGGGGTGTCACCCTGAGCGAATGCGATCGCGAAGGACCTCGCTCTTGTCATCCTGAGGCCGGATTTTTGGCCGAAGGACCTCGCTCTTGTCGTCCTGAGGCCGTGCTCTTTGCCGATCGCGCAGCATCCCCGAAGGGGGAGGATCTCGCCTTGCCTGTAACGTTTGTCGTCCTGAGGCCGTGCTCTTGGCCGATCGCGCAGCATCCCCGAAGGGGGAGGATCTCGCCTTGCCTGTAACGTTTGTCGTCCTGAGGCCGGTCTCTTGGCCGAAGGACCTCGCTCTTGTCGTCCTGAGGCCGGTCTCTTGGCCGAAGGATCTCGCTTTGCCCCTAAGAGACGAAAAACCAAGACCGAGATCCTTCGGGCGTGGAGCCGCCCTCAGGATGACAACCGGCAGGGATGGAGGGTTATGTTTCCGTCTTTGACGCAACCCAGAGATCCTCCCCTCGCTATGCTCGGGATGTTTCGCAATCGCTGCGCTCAGGATGACAAAAGTGGCTTGTCGTCCTGAGGCCGGGTTTTTGGCCGAAGGACCTCGCTCTTGTCGTCCTGAGGCCGTGCTCTTGGCCGAAGGACCTCGCTTTGCCCCTAAGGGCCGAGAGACCTCGCCTTGTCGTCCTGAGCATGGCGAGGAGGAAACCTCGTGTTGTCGTCCTGAGGCCGGTCTTTTGGCCGAAGGATCTCGCTCTTAAGGGTCGTAGGAGACCCCGCCTTGTCGTCCTGAGCATGGCGAGGAGGAAACCTCGTGTTGTCGTCCTGAGGCCGGTCTTTTGGCCGAAGGATCTCGCTCTTAAGGGTCGTAGGAGACCCCGCCTTGTCGTCCTGAGCATGGCGAGGAGGAAACCTCGTGTTGTCGTCCTGAGGCCGGTCTTTTGGCCGAAGGACCTGGGCTTGATTCTGAGGGTCTTCAAAGCCCTAAACCAGATCCTCCCCTCGCTGTGCTCGGGATGCTTCGCGATCGCTTCGCTCAGGATGACAAAAGCGAAAAGCTCCCCTCTCTGTGCTCGGGATGCTTCGCGATCGTCGCTGCGCTCCTCAGGATGACACGAGCAGTTTGTCGTCCTGAGGCCGGTCTCTTGGCCGAAGGACCTCGGTTTGTCATCCTGAGGCCGGTCTCTTGGCCGAAGGACCTGGGCTTGATTCTGAGGGTCTTCAAAGCCCTAAAACCAGATCCTCCCCTCGCTGTGCTCGGGATGTTTCGCAATCGCTGCGCTCAGGATGACACGAGCGCCTTGTCGTCCTGAGGCCGGTCTCTTGGCCGATCGCGCAGCATCCCCGAAGGGGGAGGACCTCGCTCTTGTCGTCCTGAGGCCGGTCTCTTGGCCGAAGGACCTGGGCTTGATTCTGAGGGTCTTCAAAGCCCTAAAACCAGATCCTCCCCTCGCTGTGCTCGGGATGCTTCGCGATCGCTTCGCTCAGGATGACAAAAGCGAGATCCTCCCCTCGCTGTGCTCGGGATGCTTCGCGATCGCTTCGCTCAGGATGACAAAAGTGGCTTGTCGTCCTTAGGCCGGGTTTATGGCCGATCGCGCAGCATCCCAGAAGGGGAAGGATCTCGGTTTGCCCGTAACGTTTGTCATCCTGAGGCCGGTCTCTTGGCCGAAGGATCTCGCTTTGCCGTCCTGAGCATAACGAGGGAGGAACCCAACCTTTTCTCCCGACACCGGCAAAAAAACAAAGAAAATCCCTTCCGGTCGGCCCGCTTTTTAGTGTAGAATGGTAATAAGTTTTTTTAATTCCATCTTTCCGTCTGGGAGGGGTTTTTTCATGATCGTGTTGCTGGTTCTTCTCGCGCTAATCGCCGCCGCGGTATTCTGGGCCGTCTCCGTCTACAACAGGCTCATCAGGATGCAGAACCTCAAAAACGAAGCGTGGAGCGGTATCGACGTCCAGCTCAAGAGACGTTTTGATCTGGTTCCCAACCTCGTGGAAACCGTGAAGGCCTACGCCTCCCACGAGAAGGAAGTTTTCGAAAAGGTCACCGAGGCCAGGGCGGCCGTCAGCAATTCCAAGTCCGTGGGCGAGCGGGTCGAGTCGGAGAACATGCTCTCCGGTGCCCTGAAGACCCTTTTCGCCGTGGCGGAAAACTACCCCGAGCTGAAGGCGAACACGAACTTCCTCCAGCTGCAGGAGCAGCTTGCCTCCCTCGAAAACGACATCCAGATGTCCAGACGCTACTACAACGGAGCCGCGAGGGACTACAACATCGCCATCGCCACTTTCCCGGCAGTGCTTATCGCCCAGAAGTTCGGCTACGAAAAGGCCGACTACTTCGAGGCCGCGGAGGAAGAAAAGGCCGCCCCGAAAGTCTCTTTTTAGGCTTTACCGAAGACTGAAGAGTCATATTCATGGCATTGTTTCGCAAACTCGCGCCGGCACTCCTTGCGCTGGCCCTGGTGCTCCTCCCCCGGCCTTCCCGGGCGGAGGAGGCCATTCTCCTCTATTCCTCATCGGCTTCCGTCCGAGAGGATGCCTCCCTTGAAGTGAGGGAGGACATCACCGTCCGTGTAGAGGGACGGCGTATCCGGAAGGGCATTTTCCGGGACTTTCCCACCACGTACAGAGACAGTTCCGGCAAAATCGTCCGGGTCGGATTTTCCGTTGAAGAAGCCCTTCTCAACGGAAAACGGGTTCCCTACAGCACCGAATCCCGCTCCAACGGCGTTCGGGTCTACCTCGGAGACCCGAAAAGAAACGCCCCTCTCGGCGAACAGACCTACACCCTCGTCTACGTGACCACCGGCCAGCTCGGCTTTTTTGATGAACACGACGAACTCTACTGGAACGTCACGGGAAATGAATGGGTCTTTCCTATCCTGAAAGCCCGCTTTTCCGCCTCGCTGCCGGGCAATGTCCCCTTTTCGTCCGTCGACTTCTACACGGGCCCCCAGGGAGCCCGGGGAAAAAGTGCCCGCATCCTTCCCGACAACTCGGTGGAGACCACCAGGCGCCTTGCCCCCGGAGAAGGCCTCACCGTGGCCTATACCTGGCCCAAGGGCATCGTGGAAAAGCCGAAACCGCCCATGCGGTTCGCCATCTTCGACCGCTTCGGCAACATATTTTTCTGGAGCGTTCCCCTGCTCCTCCTGCTGTACTACGTCCTCGCCTGGATCCGCTGGGGAAAGGATCCCCCGAGAAAACCGGTGATCCCCCTCTTCGCCCCTTCGGCAGGCAACGGGCCGGGGTTCCTCCGCTTCGTCAGGCGGATGGGCATGGACAACGCCTGCTTCACCGCCGAAATCCTGAACCTGGCCGTCAAGGGCTTCCTCAAAATCGAAGAGATGTCCCTCGAGGAGTCCATGCAGCGGCAGGGCGAAATCGGCGAAAAGAGATTTTTACGGGGCATGGTGTCCCTGGCTTCCAAGCTCGGCAGCAAGCGCTACGCCCTTCTGCCTCTTCCGAAGGAAGGCTGGAAGACACCCCCGTCGAATGACGAATCCCGGCTTTTCAATACCCTTTTCGGCCAGGGGGGAAACGAGCTCCACCTTGTCCAATACAATCATGAAATTCTCGGCAAGGCGAAGGATGCCCTGGAAGCCTCCTGGTCAACCGCCTCCAAGCCCCTTTTCTCGAAGAATACCCCAATCTGGGCGGCGGGGTTTCTCATCCCCGCCCTGCTCTACGCCCTTCTCGCCTGGGGAGGCCATGAGGACAGCGCCCTGCTCTCCGCCTTTGCCGTGGGCGGAATCCTCGTCGCCGGCAGACTCTATACCATCGCCTGGAAAAAAATCCGGGGCAGAGGACGCATTCTCCGGAAAATCATCACGGCCTTCATACCGGCCATATTCACGACGGTTATCACCCTCCTCTTCCTGGCCGCCATCACCATGGTGAGCGGATGGCATCTCGTGCCGCCCCTGGCGACCGGCCTCATAATACTGGTTTTCCGTGAGCTCATGACGGTCAGGACGGAGAAAGGAAACGACGTGCTGGGCGAGGCGGACGGCCTGGCCATGTACATGGGCACCGCCGAGCGGCACCGGCTGGAAATGTTCAACCCGCCGGAGGAAACGCCGGAGGTTTTTGAAAGGCTTCTTCCCTACGCTTTCGCCTTGGACACGGCGGAGACGTGGGCGAACCGATTCGAGGAAATCCTCAGGCAGCAGCAGTACCAGCCCGAATGGTACTCGGGTCCCTCCGCGGCGACCTTCTACGCGGGAGGCGCAGCGGCATCGCTGGCGTCCTCCATGTCGTCCACCATCGCGTCGGCTTCCCAGGCTCCCGGCTCGTCGAGCGGCAGCGGAGGCGGCGGTTCGTCCGGAGGAGGAGGAGGAGGCGGCGGCGGCGGCGGCTGGTAGAAAAGACAGCTGTCACCCCTTTGCCCGTAACGTTTGTCATCCTGAGGCCGGATTTTTGGCCGAAGGATCTCGCTTTGTCGTCCTGAAGCCGGATTTTTGGCCGAAGGATCTCGCTTTGTCGTCATGAGGCCGGGTTATTGGCCGAAGGATCTCGCTTTGTCGTCATGAAGCCGGGTTATTGGCCGAAGGATCTCGCTTTGTCGTCCTGAAGCCGGGTTCATTTCACGCCCGATCGCGCTCGCAGAGCACCCAGAACGAAGTGGAGGGATCATCCCCGAAGCGTTCGCGGAGCATCTTGAGCATGGGAAGGAGAGGATCTGTTCTTTTTTAAAAAACCTAACAGAAAGAAGGTGGAAATAATGAAGAGAGTCGGCAGTATCGTCGCCCTGGTTGTCCTTCTGGGCCTGGCCGCTACGGCGGGTGCCTCGCAGATCCCGGGAGGAAACGACTACCCTGAAGGGGAAGTCCTCGTCCTCCTGAAGGTCCCGGTTTCGGCCGAATCTGTGAGCGCCGCCGCATTCCGCCAAGCCCTTTCCGCTTCTGCGACAAACGTGGCGGCGTCGGCCGGGGCGCAGGCGGTGAGTTCCACCCCAACCATTGCGGAGGTCACAGGAAAGGACATCGTTCTTCTGAGAAGCGGGGAAAAGACCACGGAAGAACTGCTGCAGGCCCTTGAGGGAAATCCTGCAGTGCTTGCGGCGTCGCCCAATTATAGGGTTTACGCCGCTCAAACGCCGAACGATCCAGGCTACAGCAACCTCTGGGGAATGTCCGCCATCCGTGCCCCTGCTGCCTGGGACAGGTCCACAGGCAGCAGGGGCGTGTATGCGGCCGTCCTCGATACGGGAATCGATTACAACCACGACGATCTCGCGGACAATATGGGACGCGACCTGAACGGCCATCTTGGCAAAGATATCCTGAACAATGATGATGACCCCATGGACGACAACGGCCACGGCACCCATGTGGCAGGTATTATAGGTGCCGTTGGGAACAATGGAATCGGGGTCGCCGGCGTCAACTGGGAGGTGAGCCTTCTGGCAGTCAAGGTCCTGGACGATGAGGGGCTCGGAGATATATACAACCTTGTGTCAGGGCTTGAGTACGTGACGGACCAGAAACGCCGGGGACTGAACATCCGGGTCGCCAACATGTCCCTCGGCGTCTGGCTGAACAGATCTATTTCCAACGACGCGGCGGCCATCAACGCCATGAACACCGCATGTGAAGCCGTATCAAACCGGGGAGTGATCCTGGCCGTAGCGTCAGGCAACGAGTATCAGGACATCAGCAATCCGGGCGGTATTCTTTCTAATCCGGACGATCTATTGGCGGACTACAGGGATAAGCTCCCCTACCCCGCCAGTTTCAGACACTCCAACATGATCACCGTGACCGCGATAAATTCTTCCTACAGACGCCCGGATTTCGCAAACTACAGTTCCCGATACGTTCACCTTGCGGCGCCCGGAGTCGGCATCTGGAGCACGTACCACAACGGAGAATACAAAGAAATGAACGGCACGTCTATGGCAACACCCTACGTCGCCGGTGCTGCGGCATTGCTTTCCGCCATGTTTCCGTCAGAATCGGCCGGCCAGATCCGGAGCAGAATCCTCGGAAACGTGAAACGGACAAACAATCTCTCGGATATTGTCTCCACAGAGGGGTATCTCGACATCCAGGCTGCCGTTGCAAACGAAACCCCCAGCAGCGGAGGCGGCGGCGGATGCAACACGGCAGGCGAGGCAGTTCCTGCAGTAGCGCTTCTCCTTTTCCCTCTCGGCCTGCTGATGAAAAGGAAGAAGTAAAAACACGATCAAAAAGGCGGGAGGCCCCGAATGTTCCGGGCCTCCCGCCTTTTTCGCGCTATTGCTTCCCTCATCGCCTCCATAGCACCGGGACCAGGGGAAGGAGGAGCAGAAGACCGGAAGCTCCGGCTTCTCCTCAAAAGGAGCGCCCTCCACAGGACGATGAAAGATGATACGTTGGCGAAGGCCTTCATGGGGACGCAGGATAAAAAAAAAGGCAGCCTTCGGAAAGAAGGGCTGCCTGATGTGCCTTTCGTCGTAAACTATCTCACCGTCATGGCAAGAACATGGTACCGAGACGGCGTGGTGTCCTTTTCCCACGGACGACGGTAGCCGAAAATGAGGGCCGTTTTCCCTTTGGCGATGCCCTCGTACTTCCACAGCTCCGTGCCGGGCCCTCTGGTCGAGGCCCTCTCGGAGAAGGAGTCCCCTTCTCCGTGGAAGGTATTTTCCTTCAGCCGCACCACGGCAACCCCCTGGTGAAGCACCGTCCAGCCGTACCCCGTGGAGGGATTGGACGTGAGGCGCACGGTGTAGACATTTCCCCTGCCCACCGAACCGTAATCCATGGAGAGGAGGAGGTCTCCCTCCAGCGGAAAGGTAATGGCGTCCACCTTCACGGAATTGCCGCCCCGGGGGGTCCACCGGATGGCGAAGGGCTTTCCGGGAAGAAGTCCCCGAATGGTAAAATTCCCGTCGAAATCAGTAACGGCCTTGTAGGACAGTCTTCCGTCCCACACGGAAATCGCGACGCCGGGCAGTCCTTTCTGCCCTTCGTCGTATACGACTCCCCGAAGCAGGGCCTCGTCAGCCCCAAGTGCAGGAGTATGCCCGGAAACACCGGTAAAAAACATTAAAAAAACCAGGCAGAAAAGAACCCAAAAACGCATGCACAGCCCCCCTTGACGGATATTGTGTTCCAGTGTAATAGTAGCACTTTTTTGTCGGAATGGATGGAAAATAAAAAAAAGGAGGGGGAAAAATCCCCCTCCGATTGCTTGCGGGTTATCCGGAGCGGTGGCGCTGACACTTGGTCAAACAACCAACTCCTTGAAATTGCTGCAGATACCCTTACATACTTCTTTTGTTGCGGTTCTTTTCGGTGCAGCTTCCGGTGCTGGTGGAACATGGTACAGACTGTCTTGGACTTGTTTCCGCTTCTTTCGGTTTTTTCCTGACTTGCTTCTCGTTTCTGTTCTCTCCGTCCGGATAACCCGTTGATCGTATTCTACCCTTGTGGGTGCTTTTCATCAATACCGACTACGTTCTATGGGACGGAAATATTGGTGATTCCCATATACAGGCTCTTATTTTCTATCATTATCAGCTTTATCCTTCAAAAGGAAATTCTCCCTGGACCCCCTCCCCGGGAGAACAGGCCACGCCGAGAAGACATTTCATCCGGAGGGCGTTTTTCACCGCGTAATCCCGGTAGCAGTTGTTGAACATCAGGAACACCTTACCGGCCTGCTCCGCTGCGTTCCTGACATCTCTCTCCCAGGAGAGGAGCTCCCCGTCGGAGTAATTGTAGCGGAACTTCTCCGCCACGGGGGCCCCCTTTTTCATCCAGCCCTCCCTGTTCCGTCCGTGAAACCGCACCACGGCGCCCCAGGTGGCCGTCACCGGGAACTCCCTTCCCACGGTCCAGTCGAGCTCCGGCTCGTCCACGGCCACGTAGGCCATGTTCGCCCCCTTCAGCAGCGAAAGGAAGGACTCCCGATTCCCCTTCTCCATCCACGACCTGTTCCGCACCTCCACCGCCGTGCGGAAAGGAGGCGTAACCTCCGCCACCCGCTCGAGGTAGCGCATCATCACCGGCGAAAAAGAGACCTTCGGGGGAAGCTGGAACAGGAGGTAGCCCATGCGGTCCATGGTCCGGAGGAGCTCAAGGGCGGAAGTGAACCGTTTCCAGAGAACAGGCCGAATCTCCCGGGGCAGACCATGGAAATCGAGGCGCCCCGACTCCGGCCGGGGAATTTCATGGCGCACCCATTCGGGGAGGTTCTCGTATTTCACCGAGTGCCGGGTAAAAAGCCCCCAGGCCTTCACGTTGAACAAAAACCCCGGAGGAGTCCTGGCGGCCCACTGGAAGACCGATGCCTGTTCGGGGATGGCGTAGAAGGTGCTGTCCACCTCCACGGTGTCGAAGGCGGCCCCGTAAAATTCCAGCCTCGCGGCGGCCGTCCGGGCGGAAGGAGGGTACCATCCGCCGGCGATGAGCCCCCGCTCAGCCCATGAACAGGTTCCGATCCGGATCCTTCCTCCCTCTGCCATATCTACCCTCCCGGCGAAAGAAAAACATCGGTGAACCGCCTGATCCTGCGGTGCCATCCCTCGTACAGCTTCGCCTGGAGCAGCGTGGACAGGGTGAAAAAGCCGTCCTCCACTCCTCCGAAAGAATCGTCCCGCAGCGCCTGGACATAGACCGCCTCGGGCAGAGTGAACACCCTTTCCCCCTTGTGCCGGTCCGTCGCCCGGCCGGGGACGCACCCCACGGCCAGAGTCCCCTTTCCGTCGGCATAGAGGGTGACCGTATATTCAACGTTCCCGATGGATCCCGCAGGGAACTGCATCCGCCGCTTCCTGACAAATCCCCTCTCCTTCAACGTGCCATAGGAATCGATGACCGTTTCCAGGGAAATACACTTCAGTGCCGCCCAGTGACGCACATACCCGGCCATCTTCACGGCGAACCTCGAAACGGAAGAGTCCGCGGGCGCCGCCGAAAGAGCCCTTGTGGAAATCACTCCGCCGTCGGCCGCCTTCCACAGGAAGGAGGAAAAATCGCCGCTCTCCTCGCAGGCGAGGGAAAAGCCCAGCAGAACCGCGGCGGCGGCAGTCCGGGGCGTCTCGTACCACCGTTCGGGGCAGACGGAAGCGAGCTTTCTCGTTATCCCGGTCTTCTTCAGGTCGGCCACGGATTTTCCTCCCCGAATCGGGACGGAGGGCTCCCCGCCGAAGACGGCCAATTCCGCCTCCGACAGGGGAAAAAAGGGGCGGAAGAAGCCCCTCCCGCCGCCATCGGTAAAATCAGCCAGCCAGAGGCACTGCCGCTTCCCTTCGGGAAGGAGGCCCATCTCGCTTTTGTCGAACACCGACCTGGGGGCATGCAACAGGTCAGTCAGGAAAAGGACGGAATGCCACAGCAGTCCCTTGAACACCGGGTCCTGAGCGAACCGGTAGAGCATCCTCCGTACCGGCGCCTCCAGGACATCCATAGGATAATAAACCGTCTTCCCGCCCCCTCCCTTGAGGGAGAGCTTTCTCTCTTCTCCCTCAAGCCAGCTCAGGGGGCTCATCTTCTTCGTGTTTTTTGCCCTGTTGACAATCACCAGGCGGGGAGT